>JAKAEX010000017.1 GCA_021819805.1 bacterium
GGCCATAAATTATTATGAAAATCGCGTTTATCGGACAAAAAGGTATTCCGGCCCAAGGTGGCGGAGTTGAACGTTATGTCGAAGATTTGACAGCGCGCTTGGTTAGCAATGGCCATGAAGTTGTTGTCTATACGCGAGCTCATTATACGCCGGCTAAATTAAAAGAATATCAGGGCGTTAAATTAGTCAGCTTGCCGACCATCAAAACCAAGCACTTGGATGCGATTGTTCACTCAAGTTTGGCCAGCTTGCACGCCGTTATCAAAGGTTTTGATGTAATCCATTTTCAAAGCATTGGTCCGGCCTTGATTTGCTGGTTGCCGAAATTGTTAAGCCCGAAGACTAAAATCGTTTCCACTTTGCAGAGCCGCGATTATGAACATCAGAAGTGGGGCCGTTTCGCCAAATTTATGTTAAAATTAGGTGAGCGCTCCATGTGTTTTTGGTCGGACGAAGTGATTGTGGTAACTCGCTTGATGGAGCAATACGTTAAAGAACAATATGGCTTAAATGCCCATTATATTCCCAATGGCACTAACTTGTATGAACCGGTAAGTTGCGATAAACTTGGCCAATGGGAGTTGGTTAAAGGCAACTATATCGTGGCTATTTCTCGCTTGATTCGCCATAAGGGTTTGCAATATTTAATTCAGGCTTATAAAAATTTGGGCCAGACTGACAAAAAATTAGTGATTGTCGGCGATGGCGCTTATACTGATAACTACGTTCAGGAATTGAAAGACTTGGCTGCGGACGAGCCCAACATTATTTTTACCGGTAATCAGACCGGCGAAGTTTTGGCTCAGCTTTATGCCAATGCTTATTTGTTTGTTCAACCGTCCGAATCAGAAGGTTTGTCCTTGGCTTTATTGGAGGCGATGGCGCGGGCAGTTCCGGTCTTGGTTAGCAACATTGAAGAAAATCGCGAAGCAATCGGCGCCGCTGGTTTTATTTTCACCAACAAGGACGTAGCTGATTTGACTGAAAAATTAAGATTTTTATTGATTGAAGACGACTTGGTGAAAACCAGGGGCGTGGCCGGCCGCGCGCGAGTGGCTGAACATTTCAATTGGGAAAATATCGCTAAAGATGTAATTAAAGTTTATGAGCATTCTGTTGATCTGGCTTGCGCTGGTGAAAGTGTCAGCCAAACTGTTTAATCTTAAATGACCGTTGCTTCAAGGGAAGCAACGCTCATTTGCGATTAAGCAAGTTCTTTGAAAGTAAAATAAATTGTTTAATAATTATTGGAGGTTTCTAATGAAACGTTTATTGATTCTATTGCTGCTCGTAGTCTTAGTCGGTTTAAGCGCTTGCGGCGATAGCGGCGTGGCTAACAACTCGCCGAATGATTTGAGTAAGATTAAAACGCCGACTTTGCTATCAAGCAGTCAAAATCCCAATCTTTCGTTTAAGTATAAGATGTTGCTGCCGATGTGGGAGTCTAATCACTTAAACGAAGCTTATGATGATGTGGGTCTTCAGTTTTTGGGCGGCCCGATTCGCAAGCTATATCCGGCGATTGATCACCCTGATGCCTATTTCCTTGAAATAGACACGCTTAACGGCGATTATTTGCTCAATTGGGGCAGATATCGAAATATAAGCGGTTCGGATTCGGTTATTTGGCTTAGCCAAATAGATGATATCAAAAGCGACTATCATCCGCTGAGAGGTTATTTTGGCATGAACTTTTATTATGGGGCTATGGCTCCCATTAATCTGAGCAACCAAAATAAATTGGTGACTAAAATTACCGTCAGCACCTATGAGCCTTTGACTTATCAAAGTATTCATCTTAGCGGGGCGACTTCCACGCCACAGTCTGAAATTACGCACTATGCTTGGAATTTTGGCGATGGACAAACCGCTAATGGTCCGGAAGTTGATCACACCTATACTGTCGCCGGCACTTATAATGTCCAGTTGACAGTTCAGGACAACTTCAATCATAGCCAAACTGCCAGTATTCAGCTTAAAGTGGTTAGGCCGGCTTTTCCAGCCAATACTTTGTTGGGTGGGGATAACCTTATTCAAGCCTTCTTAAACTCCACTCGCGATAGTGTGACCTTGTGCGTCTTTCTTGACGCAACCATGGGCCCATATCGCGGCCGACCATTTTGGTGGGGCACAGACTATGGTATTGATCACGCTTGGGTCTTTCACGACATTAAGCCGATGCCATATTATGCCAGCTGGGGATCAATAACTCTGCCTTACCATGATGGAGAACAATTTGAGTTTACTTACTCGGGTTATTACACCAGTTTTAACGGCAGCCAGGTATTTGGTGTTGATTGGCGTCATTTAACTTTATCACAAAAGTTTTATGATCCGGTCAAAGGCCATTTCGTTGTTTTTATCTCGGATGGTGTTTTAACCAGCCCAAGATAAGAAATTTAGCTCTTTCTAATTTAACCCTTTTTCTTTTTAGGAAAAGGGTTTTTTATTTTGTTGAAATATCCTAAAAAAGGTGTTAGATTGTGCTTATGGAATTACTGATTGACACAACCGACAAAGATTATTTACACCTGGCCTTGCAAGCGCGGGGCGTGGTTAAGGCTGAGAAGAAAATTAAAACTCTCCACAACCAATCGGAAAAGTTGTGGCCGGCTTTGGATAAATTACTGAAAGACAACAAAGTTAAAAAAACCGATATTAAAAAAATAGTTGTGGCTAATCACGGCGGCAGTTTTACCTCCCTGCGCATCGGTATTGCCGCGGCCAATGCTTTGGCTTTTGCCTGGGGGATTGAAGTCCAAGACACAGCCGGCAAATTTAAGCGTTTTGGCAAGCTGAGAATAGTTGAACCGAGGTATACCGGCGAGGCCAAAATTAGCTAAGACCCCCTCCTGACCTCCCCCTTGGTAAGGGGGAGGAGATAAGGAATGTGGATAAACTAAATAAATAAAACAGCCGCTTGTGCATAAGTGGCTGTTTTCTTATTTAAGACCAAAAACCCTTATTTTTATAGGGTTTTTTTGATATTAAAGTGTTGACGCCGAACAGTTTGGTGGGGTATAATGTATGAAGGAGGGCAATAAGTGGTAAAAAATGGGGAATGTATGTTTATCGGAGAATACCAACACACGCTTGATGAAAAGGGTCGCTTAGCCATTCCAGCTAAGTTTCGGGCCCTGCTTAAGTCTGGCGGGGTGGTAACCAAGGGTTTGGATAACTGTTTATTTCTTTACACCAAAAAAGAATGGGCGACGATTGCCACGCGTTTGGCCACTTTGCCGTTTAACAAAGCCAATGATCGCGCTTTGGCCAGGCATTTCTTGGCCGGCGCCATGGATTTGGATTTTGACACCCAGGGCCGAATCAATTTGCCTGAGTATCTGCGCCAGTTTGCCAATTTAAAGAAAAAAGTGATTGTGGCCGGTTTGTATAATCGTTTGGAAATTTGGAATGAAACCGCTTGGCAGGCTTATAAGCAAAAGATGGAGAAAGAAAGCAACACAATCGCCGAGGCTTTGGAGGGAGTAGTTTTGGACAAATAAATATGACTTATCGGCACATACCAGTGATGCTTAAGGAGGTAATAGCGATTTTGGGACCGAAGCCCGGACAAAAATTTATTGATGGCACTTTGGGCGGCGGCGGTTATACTCTGGAACTGGCGAAGCGAGTTGGCGATAAAGGCCAGGTGTTGGCGATTGATTTGGATGAACTGGCCATAGCTAACGCTAAAAAATTAATCAAGGAACAAGTTTTACATAATATCAAGTTGGTTAAGGGAAACTTCGGACAATTAGCTGATTTGGTTCCGACGCAATTTAAAAAAGTTGATGGCATAGTTTTGGACTTAGGCTTGTCTTCGGCCCAACTGGATGACCCAAGGAGGGGTTTTTCTTTCCTCCGCGAAGCGCCACTAAACATGGCCTTTGGCGATGAGGCAAAGGAAAAGACTGAGGTCATCATTAACAGATATCGGGCCGAAGACTTAGCCGCAATCCTTAAAGATTACGGCGAAGAACGCTTTGCTCGAAGCATTGCCAAGCAAATAATCGCGGCTCGTCCCATCAAGACCAGCCAAGAACTGTTGGCAGCTATCGGTCGGGGAGTGCCGGCCGCGGCCAAGCGGCAGTCAAAAATTCACTGGGCGACCAAAACTTTTCAAGCTCTGCGCATTGCCACCAACGATGAACTGGGCAATCTGGAAAAGTTTCTGCCCCAGGCTCTGAAATTGTTGAAACCGGGTGGCCGCTTGGTAATTGTAAGTTTTCATAGCTTGGAAGACAGAATTGTTAAAAATTTTTTCCGCGATGAAGCCAAAGATTGTCTTTGTCCGCCGGCAGTACCGGTTTGCATTTGCAAGCATCAAGCCCAAGTGGAAAATTTAACCGCTAAACCCCTGGTTGCCAGCGCTCTGGAAATTAAAAGCAATCCGCGAGCTCGCAGCGCCAAACTTAGAGCGATAATAAAAAAATAAACCCCGTTAAATAGGGTTCCCTCAACTGGTGGGAAATTTAACCGGGGTAAAGATAAAAATTATGTATCAAGCCAATGTCCTAAGCAATCAATACGCTTTTAGTCAAGGCAGAGAACGAACCGGTTTGCGCATTAATTTGCGAGCCATTAATAATTTTTTAATCGGCGCCATGGTTATCAGTTTCTTGGCCTTCTTGATTGGCAACAACGACTTGGCAGTCAAAAGCTTTGTTTTGAAGGATTTAAAAACCAAGTTAAGCGAAGTAAGTCTGCAGAACAAAGAATTGGAAATAAAAGTAACGGCTTTAAGTTCCTATCAGCATATCAGTCAAAGAGGCAACGAGCTAAAATTTGTGCCGGCGACTGATGTCCATTATTTGCCGGTTAACAATCAAGCTTTGGCCAAGCGATAAATACATATGAAGCCCTGGAAACTCGGTCGCAACAAGAAGGGGGATGAAGAGCGGCGTCTGACCTGGCTGGCGATAGCCGTCGGTCTGACTATTGTCGGTTTAATAGCCCGACTTTTTTTTGTTCAGTTGATTCAGCACAGCGGCTATTTGGCTACTGCCGCCAATCAGCATGATTTTTACGCCGAATTGCAGCCCAATCGCGGCAAGATTTTAATTCAAGACAAAGACGGCTCGCTCTATGCCTTGGCCACCAATAAAGATTACGTTTTAATTTATGCCGTGCCCTCGGATATCAAGCAGCCGGAGGAAATTAAAAATAAATTATATGAATTTTTTCGCGCAGCTAACGTGGAGAAAGAAGTTGATGATGAATTGAAAAAACAAGAAGAGGAAAAATTAAACGGCGAATTGGCGGCGATTAAAGATTTGCCGAACGCCGATAAAGCCGTTAAAGAAAAGGAAATCAGAGATAACAATCAAAGCTATCTGAGCGACCAGGTTTATGTTGATGCCAAGGCTAAACGGCGAGAAGACATGATTAAAGCTAAACGCCAAACGATTTTGGACGACTATCAGAAAATTTTTGATAAGAAAGGCGAACAGTATAAAATTTTAGAAAAAAAAGTTGAACCGGACACGGCTAAATTATTTCATTTATCTCTGGCGCCGGGCGGCAACAATTTAAAGCCGGAAGATTTGGAAATCAAGAGCGGCCACATGATTAATCGCTTGAGAGGCGAAGAAATAAAAGTTGACGGCTTGAATTATGTTTTAGAGTCATACCGCAGTTATTCGGAAAGCAATGTGGCGGCTCAGCTTTTGGGTTTTACCGCCTTTGACCAAAGCGAGCGCAACGGCCAGATGGGCAAACACGGCAATTACGGCTTGGAAGGCTTTTTTGATGAAGAGCTGTTCGGCAAGACCGGCTCGGTTAAATCGGAAAAAGGCGCCGGCGGCGTGGTAATTGTTCAAGACCGAGAATACAAAGACAAGCAAGACGGCTGTGATTTGGTTTTAACTGTTGATCGGTCAATCCAGTTTTTTGTTGATAAGGCCTTAAAGGAGGGGATGGCTAAATACAAAGCCACCAGCGCCAGCATTTTGGTCTTGCGGCCGCAAACCGGCGAGATTTTAGCCATGAGCACCATGCCGGATTTTGACCCGAATCAGTATAACGAAATTAAAGATGCGACGATCTTTAATAACGCGGTTATTTTTGATCAATACGAGCCAGGTTCGGTCTTTAAGGCTATTACCATGGCTTCGGCCTTAGATAAAGGCGCAGTCTCGCCAACCACTGTTTATAATGATCCCGGACAAATAATGGTTGAGGGCTGGCCTAAGCCGATTGCCAATTCTGATTTTGATACGGCCGGCGGCCATGGCCAAACGACCATGATTCAAGTTTTGGAAAAATCGCTTAATACCGGCGCGGTTTGGGCGATGAAACAAATTGGTCCGGACGTTTTCTCAGACTATGTTGAAAAATTCGGTTTTGGCGAAAAAACCGGCATTGAATTAGACGGCGAATCACCTGGTAATATAGCGGAATTGAAAGCTAAAAAAATCAAACCGATTGCCGCCGCTACTGCTTCTTTCGGCCAGGGTATTGCCGTGACGCCCCTGCAAATGGCTCTGTCTTATGGCGCTTTGGCTAATGGCGGCAAGTTGATGAAACCATATGTTGTTAAGGAAGTTCGCTGTCCGGATGGCCAAGTTACCACCAGCCAGCCCCGCGTTATCAGACAAGTTATTTCAGCTCAGACTTCTGATTTGATTAGAGGCATGCTGGTTAATGTGGTGGAAAAAGGCCACTCCAAACGCGCGCAGGTGGCCGGCTATTATATTGCCGGCAAAACCGGCACCGCCCAGGTAACCGAAGCCGGCAGAAAGGGTTATGTTAAGGGCCGATATAATCATACCTTTGTTGGTTTTGGGCCGGAAGATAATCCTCAATTTGTGATTTTAGTTAGGTTAAACAGCCCGCGCGGCTTTGAATACGCCGAGTCAACAGCCGTGCCTTTGGCTCATGAAGTGATTGAATTTTTAGTTAATTATCTGCAAATTCCAAAGAGTCGCTAACTTGATTTTTTTACGATTTTCAACTAAGATATAGCCCGATTTAAACAAGCCAAAATGAAAAAGATTATTCAATTTATTCTCAAAATATTAGCCAAACTGGTGGTAAAAAAGTACCAACCGGAGATTATTGGCATTACCGGCAGTTTGGGCAAAACCAGCGCCAAAGAGGCGATTGCCGTGGTTATGGCGACCAAATTTAAGGTTAGATCAAACATTAAAAATTATAATAACGAATTCGGTTTGCCATTGACAATTATCGGCGCCACTTCGCCGGGTCGATCATTATTCGGCTGGCTGGCAGTAATGTTGAGAGCCTTTAATTTATTAATCAGCAAAGATGAAACTTATCCCCAGGTTTTGATTTTAGAAATGGGTGTGGATAAGCCGCGCGACATGGATTATCTTAACTCCATTGTTAGTCCGAAAGTAGCGGTCTTGACCATGATTGGTTTGTCGCACTTGGAAAACTTTGGCAATCAAAACAAATTAACAGCCGAGAAGAAAAAGATTTTTGATAACCTGGATAAAGCCGGTTGGGCGGTTTTGAATTGGGACAGCGAGCGAGTAAGGGAAATTTCCAAGGATATTAAAAATAAAATCATTACTTATGGTTTTAACGAAGAGGCTGAAGTGCGGGCGACTAATTTGATTTTTAAATTTCAGGAAGATGACGCCGAAGAAGATTTGCTGGGTATTAATTTTAAAATTGCTTATAAAGATGCTTATATTCCGGTCTTGTTGCCGCGAGCCATCAGTCAAACGGCTGTCTCGGCCGCCTTGGCCGGTTTTGCCGTTGGTCTGGCTTACGGGCTTAATCCGGTGGAAATGGCTCTGGCCTTGGGCGAATTTGCTCCGCCCAAGGGCCGGATGAATTTAATGCCTGGTATTAATGGCTCAATCGTAATTGATGATACTTACAATTCGGCGCCGCAATCGGCTTTGGCCGCTTTGGATGTTTTAGCTGAAATGAGCTTAAAAAGAGGCAAGAAAAAATGGCTAATTTTAGCCGATATGTTGGAGTTGGGCGAGGCGAGCGAGAGTGCTCATCTGGAAGTTGGCCGGCGAGTGGCAGAAATTAAAAAAGCCCGCTTGCTAACGCTGGGTCAGGAGGCGCTTTATTTTGGTATTGGCGCGCGCGAGGCCGGCTTGAAAGAGGAAGACATGCAACACTTTAATAATCATCAAGAGATAATTGATTTTTTAAGCGAGAAGCTGGAGGCCGGCGATATTGTTTTGGTTAAAGGTTCGCAAGGCATGCGCATGGAAAAAATTGTTAAGGGCATCATGGCTGAACCGGAGCGCGCCGAAGAATTATTAGTGCGGCAAGGCGCTGATTGGCAATAATTTTTTTAGCAAATTTTTTAAAAACCCGCGTTGACGGGTTTTTTAAATTTTAGTATAATATATATAATAAAGAGAAGGGGAACTAATTTTTATTTTTATCAAAAATTTTTAAAATATAATAAAACACTAAGCCAATCTTTTTTTCAATGATTAGGCAAAAACTATTTAAAACGTTGATCGCCGTTTTTGTGATAAATGCTGTTTTTGGCATATCTTTTGTTTTTTATCCAAAAAATACTTCCGCGACAGCGGGCGTACCCAAGATTTTAAACTATCAGGGCAGACTTTTGGACAGTAATGGCAATCCTTTGGGGGGATCGGGCACAAATTACTGCTTTCGTTTTTCTCTCTATGACGACTTAAACGTTGGCTCGCCGGATGTTAAACTTTGGCCGAGCGCAACGCCATCAACCATGACCATTAATGTGGTCTATGGCGTTTTTAATGCTAATGTCGGCGACACCGGAGCCAATGGCGACTTGCTTGATTTTAATTTTCAAGACACCGACACGGTTTATATCAATGTGGAAGTGGCGGCGCAGGTTAATGGCTCTTGCAGTGGTGTAAGTTTTGAAAATTTGGCTCCACGCCAGCGAATTGGCTCGTCCGGCTATGCTGTTAACGCCAGCACCTTGGGCGGTTTTGTGGCAGCTCAATCTGCTGCCGGCAACAATATTCCGGTTTTAACTTCCGGCAATTTAATTTTGGGCGGGGCTAATCCGCAATTTAATGCGACCGGCACCAATACCATTACCATCCAAGGCGGAGCCGGTACCGGCGATATCCAATTTTTTAATTCTTCAAACAAACTTACTTCGTCCGGCGCTTTAACGGTTGCCAGCACGATTACCGCGCCAACACTTAATCTGACCGGTACGGCCAACCAAATTGTTTTGCAAAGCAATGGCGTGAGCGGCACGATTTCTTGGACGCCGACCGGCAGTAATAAAGTTATAAATTTGCCTGATGCCTCAGGTACTTTATTAACTCAAGCCTATACCACCATCAAAGATGAAACGAACGCTTTAACTCAGCGTTCAGCTTTGGCTTTTTTAGGGGCCGGTGTAAGTTGCGCCGATAATCCCGGCAGCGGCCAAACCGAATGCACGATTACCGGTTCCAGCGCTTCTTTGGTTTCTTCGGTAACTAATGGCGATGGGACGCTGACAATTTCTCCAACTTCCAGCGATGTTATCGCTTCGCTTAATTTGGGGCATGCCAACACTTGGACAGCGGCTCAAGTTTTTGGTACGGGCGTGGCGACCGACGACACATTATCGGTGGTGCCGGCTAATGTTGGCGGTAGTAAATATGCGGGTTTAATTACTAATAATGATTTAACAGGAGATAGAACCTGGACTTTGCAAAACAATTCAGGCGTTATTCCTTTGGGCACAGCCGGCAATAATTTGTTTTTCACAACTGCCGGCAGCACAACCTTGGCTTTGCCGACCTCCGGCACAGTGACGGCTCAAGGCAATACTTTCAATGGCGCATTGCAGTTAGTCCAGTTAGATGGGCTTGGTTATTTGCCGGCGCTTAACGGTTCGGCTTTAACTAATTTAAGCAAAGCGCAGGTTGGTTTAAGCAGCGTAGAAAATACGGCCTTATCCAGCTGGTCCGGCACAACTTCAATTACAACCCTTGGCACTCTCACAAGCGCTAATGGCAATATCAGTCTTTGGAATAATAATTTGGGTTATATCACTGCCAGCTCAGCCAATGCTTTAACCAACAAGACGGGTAATATTTCAATGTGGACCAATGACTCTAATTATTTAACAAGCTACGCAGAAACTGATCCTCTGGGTTTAAAAATTCTTAACAATTTAGCGGATATAAATAATGCGAATACAGCTTTTAATAACCTGGCTCCGAATCAAGTCGGTAATAGTGGAAAATTTTTAACGTCTAATGGCACAAACACCAGCTGGGCGGCGCTGAATTTTAATTGGGGTTCAATTGGCGGCACATTGTCCAATCAAACTGATTTAAATACCGCCCTCAATGCCAAAGCCACTTCCGCCACTACTTTGGCCGGCTATGGCATTACTGATGCTCAGGGTTTGGATGCCGGTTTAACATCAATTGCCGGTCTGACCACTGCCGCTGACAAAATGATCT
>JAKAEX010000018.1:0-296 GCA_021819805.1 bacterium
TGTGACTCTCCAGACGTTCTGGATGAAATTCGACAGTACGGGTGATACCCTCCACGTCCACCTTTACATAGTTGCCTATGTTCTCTCCCTCTTTAAACAAACAGTCTGTGAAAATTTCGTTTACGCGCTCTGGATTAATCATGTTTTCATTCTCCTTCGATTGGTTTTTTGGTTAATATAAGAATTGTTATTTACTGCCAACAATCAAGTCCACTTTCCTTTCCAAATTACCCACATAAAATACAGAAAGAATAGGAACAGCACAAACTGGACAAAGCCGAGGAAATAAATTGCCG
>JAKAEX010000018.1:306-10383 GCA_021819805.1 bacterium
TTTAGCAAAGACTTTGCTCCCAGGAAAACCCAGACAGGGATAAAGCCGATGGCGATGGCCAGTAAGGTGTAAAAAATCTGCAAAAAAAATCTTTTCACGTCTTCTCCTTTGGTTATAATTTAACAATTACCTGAATTATTTTGGAGCTTTTTTTCTTCGGAAATTTGTTCGTATAATCTCGGCCGAAAAGTGCCAACCAGCTTTAGGGCTTCTAATTTTTTCAAATCGCCAAGATCCTCATCTTCAAGGATTATCTGATAAAACTTCTTGATTTGTTCATCGCTGAAGTTTTTACTGGGGACAAGTTCTTGAAAGTTGATGAATGAATTATTCATTTTGGGACTCCTTTTGTGTATAACAGCTTATTTTATTGTCATAGAACGATATAGTAGAATAATAAATTTTAATCATTTTGTCAAGACAATGGCGGATTGACGAAAAGATGACATAAGGCAAGAAATTAGCTAAAATTAATAGATTCCTGCTTCTGTCCGAATGACGCTTTTTTTGTCATTGCGAGGAGGAGCAATAGCGACGACGTGGCAATCTATATTCGTTTAAAGCGGAATAGAGATTGCGACGCTCCCTGAGCCTGCCCTGAGCATAGCCGAACGGGCTCGCAATGACAGTGTGTTGCGGGCGGGACCGATAGCATCTCTAAGCTTCTATCACTTCGTTCCAGAATGACAATATTATAAAGATAAAATTTAATAAATTAACCCTGGATCCTGAATCAAGTTCAGGATGACAATGAAAAACATATGAAAAAAATTCTCTTGCTTTTGCCCGCCGTGGTTTTATTAAGCGGTTGCTCTTTATTGGGCTGGCAAATTACCAAACAAACACCGCGCGCCTTGCCTGATACCGGCAATGGCGTTGCCTGCACCCAGGAGGTCAAAATCTGCCCCGACGGCTCGGCGGTTGGCCGCACCGGCCCGAATTGCGAATTTAGCGCTTGCCCGGGCATACCCAATCCGGCCGCCAAGAATGTTTTAAACCTAAGCGGGCAAAACTTAAGCAAAGTGCCTGATTCGGTTTTTAACCAAAGCAACTTGGAAGAATTAAATGTGTCCAACAACAAATTAACCGGTGCTCTTCAAGCCGAAATCAGAAAACTATCAAACTTAAGAGTCTTAAACGCCAGCAACAATCAAATGACCGGCGTGCCGGCCGAAGTTGGCCAATTAAGCAATCTGCAAGTCTTGGACTTATCAAACAATCAATTGACAGGCCTGCCTTATGAATTGGCAAACTTGAAAAAACTGCAGATCCTTAATTTGTCCGGCAATAATTATTCCGAGCAAGACTTGGCGATTATCAAAAAAGGCTTGCCGGCTAATGTTAATATAATTAAATAAAATAATTAGAGATTGCCACGTCGCTTCGCTCCTCGCAATGACAAGGTGAGGGCGACAGGGAGGGGAATAATTTTGACTTTTTGGCGGTTTCACAGTATAATGAAATAAATAACACTAAACGTATGCGTAATATAAATATTAAAGCCACTGTTTGGAAAGAGGGGAAATATTATGTTTCTCAGTGTCTTAATATTGATGTGGCCAGCTATGGTTTAACCAAAAAAGAGTCTTTGGATAATTTGCGCGAGGCCCTGGAATTGCGTTTGGAAGACGCCGGCAACCCCAAACTAACTAAAATAGAAAGACCGGATATAGTTTCTCTTAAACTTCAATATGCCTAAACCGTTTCCTTTGAAACGCTTAATTGAGGCCCTAAAAGCCAAGGGCTTCTTTTTTGTTTCTCAAAAAGGTTCTCACGTTAAGTATAAAAGTAAAAGTAAACCGGAATTGATGGTTATTGTCCCTGAACATGGCAAAGAAATCCCGCACGGAACCTTGCGATCAATTTTACGTCAGGCCAAAATGGACGTCTCGGATTTAAATAAAAAATAAATTAAATAACTTGTCATACCCGCGCAGGCGGGAATGACAGAGGAGGGAAAAAATATGTTCAACACTCGACGCAAAATATTATTGGGGGTGATTGCGTTTTTGGTTCTTTGGATTTTTGTTTGGAATTATATTCCGATTGGCAACGGCAACTGGAACGCCAAGGAGCTTAAAAAAATTGACGCCGCGCCGGCGACAAACGATTTTTGTTTTGCTGTTTTGGCCGACAACAAAACCGGCTTTACTGCCTTTCATCGCATTTTAAAAGACATCAACAGCAAAGATTATCTCTTTGCCATTGATGTCGGCGACTTGGTGGAGGATGGCGAAAAAGAAAAATACCGCATTTTTTATAATGAAATTCAGGGGCTGACCAATCCATTTTTGGTGGCTATCGGCAACCACGATATTAGAGAAAAGGGCAGAGCTGTTTATTATGATGTCTTTGGCAATTTTTATTATTCTTTTGCTCATGGCAATTCTTTATTTGTCGTCTTGGACAATGCCAATGAGGCGTCCATTGACGAACAGCAAATAAATTTCTTAAAATCAGAATTGGCCAAGGATTATAAATATAAATTCGTTTTTCTGCACGTGCCGCCCTTTGATCCGCGCGGCTACACCGAAGACATCCCCAAGCTGTTCGGCAAAGGCGGCAAACCCGAACACCGCATGTCCGACCAGGCCAACGCCCAGCAATTTATGAACATTGTGGCCGAGGCCAAAGTCACCACAGTTTTCACTTCGCACATCCATGGCTATTTTGACGAAACCAATCAAAATGTTAAATATCTGATTACAGGTGGCGGCGGAGGCGAATTGCTTTACACCGACGCCAAGCATTATTTTTATCATTACATTGACACTTGCGTCAGCGACAAGGGCGTCAGCTACGAGGTTGTCAAATTTCCATCGCCGGATAATAATACTGTGGACCGCCTGAGCTACACCGCTTGGCTCTATGTCTGGTATTTTATCGTTACCAACCGGGTTATTATCGTCTTATCGCTCGTCGTCTTGGCTTTGATTATTGATTTAAGCATTGAACCGATAAAAAGATTTTTGAAGAGAAGAAAAAATAAATAAAATGAAATACTTGTTGCTCACATTAGAGTACCCGCCGCTTAAGGGGGGCGTCGGCCATTATTATAGCCATTTGGTTAAGTATTGGCCGAGCGAACACACCCCGGCCTTCGGCCACCCCTCTCAAGAGGGGAATATTAAGGTGGTTGATAATAGCAATAAAAAACTGGTTGATGAGACAAGAAGTTTTTTGAAGTGGTGGCCGGCCGTTGGGATTTTAAAATCAGAATTAAAAAACCCTGCTGATAACTATGTTTTAGTCGGGCATCTTTTGCCGCTCGGCACAGTAGCTTGGCTTTTGTCTTTTTTCTATGACTTTAAATACTGTGTTTTTTTGCATGGCTATGACTTAAGCTTGGGCTGGTCGCAACCGCGCAAACGCTGGCTGATTAAAGCAATTCTCAACAGAGCCGACAAGATTATTGCGGCGAATTCCTATACTGAAGCTCAAGTCAAAAAAATATTAAATTTGTCATTCCGACCGGAGCGAAGCGGAGTGGAGGAATCGCTTCGAGGTGGTACAAAGGATACGGCGAAGGGATCCCTCGGCGCGGCTCGGGATGACAGTGAAAATAAGGTTGCCCGGGTTAATCCGGGGATAGAGGGCGAGACTGTGGTCTATGATGAGCGCAAAGTTGAGGCTTTGCGGCACAAGTATAATTTGGCCGGAAAAACCGTCCTTTTGACCATTACCCGCTTAGTTGAACGAAAAGGGGTGGATATGGCCTTGGAAGGCCTCAAATTGGCCTTAAAAGGGGCTCCAGAGCTCTTTTATGTCATAATCGGCTTTGGCCAGGACGAGGCCAGAATAAGACAAAAAATAGCCGATTTGGGCCTTGAGTCAAATACCCTGGTTTTGACCGATGACAGTGATAAAATGAGCTGGTATAAACTGGCCGATATCTTTATTATGACCGCCCGGCAGATTGGCGCCGATGTTGAGGGTTTTGGCATTGTCTATTTGGAAGCGGGCTTGGCCGGCAAACCGGTTATCGCCGGCCGAAGCGGCGGCGTGCCTGATGCTGTGGTTGATAATGTTAATGGCTTATTGGTTAACCCGACTGACGCTGAGGCCATTGAAGAGGCGATTGTTAAATTGGCCAAGTACCCGAACTTGCGCCACCGCTTAGGCGATGAAGGGCGACGCCGCGCTTTGACGATGTTTAATTGGCGAGGACAGGCAGAGAAAATTTATAATCACATATCACATAACACATAACACACAGCACACTGTCATTGCGAGCGACCAAAGGGAGCGTGGCAATCTCTATTCCGTTTTAAACGAACATAGATTGCCACGTCGTCGCTGTTGCTCCTCCTCGCAATGACAAAGGTAATATGATTAGCATTATCATTCCGGTTTACAATCAAGCGAAAAAGTTGGCTGAGTGTTTAGCCAGTATTGTCGCGCAAACTTATACCGATTATGAGATAATCGTGGTTGATGACGGCTCGCAAGAAAAGATTGAAGCGGTGGTTAGGAGCGCCAAGGAAAAATACAGCGAAATACCTGCTTTTGCCGGTATGATCTTACTGACACAAGCCAATCAAGGCGCGCCGGCAGCCAGAAACCGAGGCGCTAAGGAAGCTAAGGGCGAGTATCTGCTGTTTTGCGATGCGGATATTATTATGGATAAACAAATGTTGGAATACTTGGTGGAGGCGCTCCAGGAAAATCCTGAGGCCAGCTATGCCTACTCGTCTTTTAAGTTCGGCTTCAAAATCTTTCGCTTATTTCCTTTTGACGCGGACAAACTAAAACAAATGCCGTATATCCCTACAATCGCTTTGATTAGAGCTAAAGATTGGCTCGGCTTTGATGAGAAATTAAAAAAATTTCAGGATTGGGATTTATGGCTAAGTATGCTGGAACAAGGCCATACCGGCTTTTGGGTTGATAAGGTTTTGTTTCAAGCCCAAGGCGGTGGCGGGATGAGCTCGTGGCTGCCCGGCTTTGCCTATAAACTAATGCCCTGGCTCAAGCAGGTTAAAAAATACAACGAAGCCATGGAGATAATTAAGAAAAAACACCAGCTATAATTTTATATCTGTACTAATCAACCCTGGATTCCAGCTCGCGGGCTGGAATGACAATTATTTTCCGTGTCATCCCAGGCCACCCCACACTAATCGTCATTCCTGCGAAAGCAGGATAATCTAAAACGACCTCACACTAATCGTCATTCCTGCGAAAGCAGGAATCTCAGCGTACCCTAATCGGAGAACATAAAGATGCCTGCTTTCGCAGGCATGACGAGAAAGAGAGGTGAGTTAAAAGAGGTGGGCATGACGAAAAAAATATGTACGGAAAGAGTTCTTTTATTTATATCCTAACAAACAAAAAAGATGGTGTTTTATATATTGGCGTAACCAGTAGTTTAATTAGAAGGATCAGCCAACATAAGGCGAAGGAAATTAACGGCTTCGCCAAAAAATACAATTTAGACAAATTAGTATATTACGAAATATTTGATTATATTGGAGCTGCTATATCCAGAGAAACACAAATGAAAAGATGGAAAAGACAATGGAAAATAGAGCTGATTGAAAAATTCAATCCGGATTGGAAAGATTTGTATGAGGATGTTATGAATAGTTAGAGATTCCTGCTTTCGCAGGAATGACGAAATAACAGGAATGACGAAAAAAGTAGGATGACAAAAGTGTTTGTACTAACCAACCCTGGATCCCAGGTCTTCGCTTCGCTCCGCCTGGGATGACAAGGGGGGCAGGAATGACGAAAGAACAGGAATGATAAGATTATTTTTTATCCTGGCTGACGAAGATTAATAAAACCCAGAATAAAATTGAGAGGTCGTTTTTGAAGTAGGGGACGTCAACCAAGCCGTGAAACAAAAGCGTAATCATGGCGGCGATGGCGCCGAGCAAAATAAAATTATTCTTGCCGTAATATTTTGAGGCCAAGATAAAAAACTTAACCACCAGCCAGATAAACAGCAGAAGGCCGGCCAAGCCGAGTTCTGACCAAAAATTCAAAATCAGATTATGGGGATAGAGATAAATTTCAACACCTTTCCAAAAGGTTTTTTTGTATTTGGAGAGTTCGTAAGTAATTTTATATTGATAATCAGGATCGTTGGTTAGGTTAAATAAAAAGCCGCCGGTATGAAAGGGGCGAACGGCCGCTTGGTAATTGTCCAAGCCGGCGCCGCTGATTAATTTGCCTTTAGCCAGCATCTGAATGGTTTCGCGCCACTGTTGCAATCTAATTTGGCCGGATAAATCTTGCAGGGTAAAGTCCTGAACCAGAGTTTGTCTGAGCGGAGCAATAGTCATTATTAAAATTAAACCCAAAGCCAGCGCGCCCAAGGTAAGCCGGCGCGATAATTTGTTAAAGCCCAAAAAGAAAACGCTTAAACCGATGGCTAAGCCAAGCAAAGCGCCGCGCGAACGAGCCGCCCAGATAGCGCAAAGGCACAAAACCGCCACCCAAGCGACATACCAGCGCTCATATTTATTTTTAAGCTGCCAAAACAAGCCGACCAAAAGACAGACAACAATTTCCAAATAAAGGCCGATGGCGTTGGGATAGCCATACCAAGCGGTGGCGCGGCATGTCTCCGGCGCGTTGCAAAAATCAGGGTTGGCCAAGGTGCCGGTAAGTTTTTGATATAAAGCCAAAATGGCGGTAATGCCGGCGCCGACCGCCACAGGAATAATCAGCTTGCTCCTGGGCTGATCTTTAAAAACATCTTTAATAATAAAATACAAAATAACCGGCTCCAAAAAGTAAGCCCGCCATAAACCGAACGCCGATAATTTAAAATGGCTCACACCAACCGCCACCAAGGCGACCAAAACCCAGGCCAGCGCTTCCCAATGAAAGTTATGCCGCCAATCGCGGCCGAACCAGGTTTTAATTTTTTTGCCTAAGCCGCGCCGATTTATAATCAGCCACCAAACAAGCACTATGCCAAAAAGCAACTCCAGCAAAGTCGTGGGCAAAGGGCCGACTTTAAAACGGATTAAATAAGTCGGCAAGGCCATCAGCAAAAGCTGAATGACAAAAGTTAAAGTCATATTTTTTTCTTGGCCATGGAATTAGTAAGTATAGCCATAGTTATAATGAGCAAAGTGACGCCCAAGCTGTGAAAAAAGGTTGAGGTTGTTATATTAATAGCCGCCAACGCCAGCCAGACAACAAACAAGCCAGACCATAGCGGCTCGGCCTGTTTGGCCTTGGCTTGGCGATATAAAGCGCGCAAGAGGCGATAAATGATAAACAAAAAAATACATAAGCCAACCAAACCCCACTTGGTCCACATTTCCAAAAAGCCCCAATCGTAAATATGAGTGGTAATAATTTCGCCTTGGCGTTCATAGCTAAAACCCTGGCCAAGACCTTGGCCAAACAGCGGCTGGTCTTTAATCATGGCAAAAATCGGGGGGAGGAGGGCGGTGCGAATATCGGCGCTTACATCAATTTCCGGCGGCGTCACGCCCAGCCACTCCAGCTGAGGCGCCAAAGCGCTAAGAAAGCGCAGACCTAACATATTCAAGCCAAGATAATGGCCGCGCGAAGAAATCAGATTAATGCTGAAAAAGAAAACAGCGAAAGCCACCATATTTATCAAAAATATTTTTCGCCAGTCGCGCCAGGAGCTAAAAAGCTTTAACACCAGCAAACCAATTAGCCAGCCCAGTAGATAAGCGCGGGAAATATTAAGCGACAAAATTAAAGCGCCGGCCACCAGCGGCCAATAGCGCCAAACTTTTTTATTTTTTAAAAGCAGGGCGGAAAAAATCAATAGCAAAGGCACGACCAATAATTGTTCGGGGAAAACCGTCCGCCAATAAAATTCATTAACTTGCGTCATCTTAACGGCGGCAATGTCGCGCAACCAATTATAATAAGCTGCATGTAATAAAGTGGCGCCGGCGCGAAACAGCAAAAAATTAAAAGCCGTCCAGATAGCTTCGGCCGCCAAGAAAAATTTAAACCAAGCCAAGAGCCGTTCACGGCCAGCTTCGTCTTTAAAAAATTCCAGCGCCGGGAAAAACAGCCAGGCAACGAGCCAAGGCGACAAGTCTTGATAAATAAACTTAAGCCCGTTGTCGCCCAAGTAGCCAATCATGGCGGCAATGGCCAGCCAAGCAAAAAAAACAAGCAGCGGCCAAACAAAAATTGTTTTGACCGGCGCAATCTTTTCCCGCTTAATCAGTTTGGCGCCAAACCACAGCAATAAATAAACCAAAATTAAAATATTTCTAATTGAGATATCAAACAGCTGAAAATAAATGCCGGCGCCGCCCAACAGCAATTCGGCGATAAGCAGCCAGAAGGCGGCTCGGCGGTTATTGACAAAAACAAAAATTAGCAGTAAAAGAACTGCTAACGACAAGCCGTTTTGCCAGACAGCGCTATCCCGGCTTAAAAAGGAAATTAAGCGCAAAATAAAAAAAGCGGCGAAAAACGACCAATTGATTAATTTTTTTGAAGAGGCGAACATTTGTTTAAGAAAAAGTTTTATCCCTTAAATCATACAAATATTTGGGGAAAAACACAAGGTAAATATTTGCTTATTTTTTTATTTTAAGTTATTATTCTTATCAATCATTATCTTTACAACAAAAAATTATGACCGATCAAATTATTTCGCCAGAAGGCTATCACAAGCTTAAGGATGAGCTGGAGAATTTATCAACCGTTAAACGGCGCGAAATTGCCGACAGAATTGAGTCGGCCAAGGAGCTCGGCGACCTCTCGGAAAACGCCGAATACGCCGATGCCAAAGAAGCTCAGGCCTTTAACGAAGGCCGCATCGCTGAAATCACCAACCTGTTAAAAAATCTCAAGGTGGTGGAAAGTGGGGACAAAAGCGTTGTCGGCATGGGTTCAAGAGTAAGCGTGGAAAGCGACGGACGCACCAGAGAATTTGAAATTGTAAGTTTTAATGAGGCCGACCCGGCTTCCGGCAAGATTTCCAATGAATCGCCAATCGGCGAAGCTTTCTTGGATAAGCGAGCCGGCGACTCGGTTCGGGTTAACACGCCCAAGGGCGAAGCCGTCTACAAGATTATTAAAATCAGTTAAATTTTTTCAAAACACCTCGCTGTTCGGCGGGGTGTTTTTGTTTTAACTAACGGCTTGACAAAAGATAAAAATAATATCAATATTTAACAAAATTTAAATTGCACATTTCATCACAAATTTGGAGATAAAAATGCCAGAGAAAAAAACTTATCATGTCTTGGTGGTTGAAGACAACAAACTAACCACCTTATTATTACAAAAATTTTTGGAAGCAGGGGGCCACACTGTTTCAACGGCTTATGACGGAGTTCAGGCCATGGAGCACCTTGAACTGTTGGATGACGATAATTTACCGGACTGTATTACTACGTCTATTATGATGTCGCCCAAGGATGGTTTTGAAACTTGCAAAGAGATAAAAAGCACTGAACGGCTGATGCATATTCCCATAATTGTGGTAAGCTCACAGCTTGTGGACCCCGACAACCAAATCAAAGCCTTAAGCTGCGGCGCCAACGATTTTCTTTGCAAACCGGTTGAAAGAACTATTTTGCTTAAAAAGGTTGAAATCTTCGGGGAATTAAACCAGCTAAGGAAAGAAAATTCGGACATGCTCCAAAAATTAAAAAACCTGAGGCAATGTGTTTGAATGCCTGTTGCCGGCAAAGCTTTTGCTTAAACGTTTCTTTGAAAAAGGAACGTTTTTTATTTTTGACTTAGTCTTAAAAATGTATTAAAATATGATAGTAATTAATGAATTAGCCGGTCCGCGTTAGGCGGAAAATTTTTTAGTATTATGATCAAACCCAAACAAAGCGAACGTCAAGATAGAATTGCTCGATTGCAGCAAATCAAGGACGCCGGTATCAATCCGTATCCGGCCAAGACCAACCGCGACACCATGATCGCGGAGTTATTACAAAACTTTGACGAATTAAGCGCCTCACAAGGCAAAGTTATTATCGCCGGCCGTTTGCGCAGCTTGCGCGACCACGGCAACATCAGCTTTGCCGATCTTGAAGACTGGAGCGGACAAATCCAGCTGGTTTTATCAAAAAATGAAACTGGCGAAGACGGCTACAAACAATTTAC
>JAKAEX010000019.1 GCA_021819805.1 bacterium
CATAACTCACTACGTTCAGACAGATGAAATTATGTAAGCTCCGCTCAAAAATATTTAACGCCAATTGGCTGATTGGCGCCCCCATTTATTTTATTAATAATTAAAGCCTGCGAGCATATAAAAATTTTGGGCAATTTGACGAGTAAAATTTACTTACAAAAATTTTTTGTTTGAGGCAAAGCCGAGTTAAAATTTTTGTTGTAAATTTTATGAGGCAAACCAAAATTTTTATCAGATCGCGATTTTGGCGCCACCTTTCTAAAAAGGTGGCAGAGAAAAAATGCAGAGTGGACTTGAAATAACAAAAAACCACTGATGGGGTATTAGTGGTTTTTTAAAATTTTATAATTTATATTTTTTGATATTGTCGTCAGCCAGAGTTTGCAGAGCCGCCAGGGTGGTTTTATTTTTTGGATTATCAACCAGGTGTTTGAAGCGGCTTTGGTATTTAAGATATTCTTCAACTTTAATTTTGGGGCGGGTGACAGGCATAGCGGCCGTTAAGCGTCCATTGGTAAATTCCAGCGAGGGATAGAGGCCGGTTAAAGCGGCCAGCTGAGCGACTTTAACTGAATCAACAACCTTAATATGCCAGCCGGGTATACAGCTGGAGAGAATTTGAATATAACTTGGGCCTTTAGTTGCGGCGGCTTTGGCTACCTTGGCTTTAATATCATCCAGGAAGCCGGAAGTGGTTTGGGCGACGAAGGGCAGACCGTGAGCCAGGGCAATGGCCAGCATGTCTTTTTTATGGCCATCTAAAATTTTGCCGGCCGGAGTAGTGGCAGTGCGGCTGCCATAAGGCGTGGCGCCTGAAGCCTGCATGCCGGTATTGGCGTAGATTTCATTGTCATAGCAGACATAAATAATTTCATCGCCACGATCCCACATGCCGCTGACAGCGCCAAAACCGATATCAAAAGTTGAGCCGTCGCCGGCCTGAACCAAGATTTTAATTTTTTTCTTGCTTTGTTTGAGCGCGGCTAAAACGCCGGAAGCAACGGCCGAGGGGTTAGCAAACAAAGAATGCAACCACGGCACTTGCCAGGCAGAAGTCGGATATTGGCTAGTGGTTACTTCCAAACAGCCGGTAGCGTTAATAACAATTGTTTCCGGGCCGAGTGTATTTAAAACCGCGCGGGAAGCAATAATTTGCCCGCAGCCGACGCAAGCGGAATGTTCATTGGATAATAAATTTAAATTAGGGGTAGCTGATGCCATAAGTTGCATGATTAGATCTAACGCTTTGGCCGAAATTATATTTGCCGGATTGAGCGCATTCACCCGATGAGCAGTGGCTGGAAAAATGCATATAATCTTTAAAACCGCGCCAGTCGCCGCCCCAGCAGAAGCCGTGTTTTTTTAGAATATTAACTACTTGCTGGGTAACGGAGTATGGGCTGGGCTGGTAATCAGAGTTAGCGCCTGGTCCATCAGCCGGCCGATAGAAAGCGCCAACTCGAACGCCTTTTTGACGGTAGCAATCAACGCAGTAATTTTCCGGCACATTAATATCAACAGCTAAACCGCGTCCGTGGCAGAATTTTGAGCCTGGGCGATAACCGCCAATACCCTTAACCGGGAAACCGATATTTTTTAGTTCAGTCATAGCTCCTTGCAATTCATCTGACAGGCTTTGGTCAACCTGGACTCGTTTCGGACCATCTACCGAATCAACGATAATAGTTACAATATTTTTGGGTCCGGAATAAGGAGAAAAATTAGTTCCATCATTAGCCATGTCAGTATAATCGGTAATATCCGGCAAATCTCTTTCTTGGATATAGGCTAAACTAATAGGTTTGAATTGAACAAAGTCTTCGCTGATGGTATTTAGTATAATATAAGAACCCAGAGCTAAAATCAAACCCAGCAGACTGCTTACCACCCATTCCTTGCCCATACCCACCATACTGGGATTGCCCATAGACACAACCCAAATAACGCCGCCAATAGCCATGCCGACAACCGCAAAGACGCCGATAATGGAGATAGCATAATTATAGAAGGCAATTAAATATTCGCCGATCCAATTAATGGAAATATCAATACCTTTGGCGCCGGCCGTGACTGAAGCTTCGGAAAACCTTTCCATGCCCGGTATTTTTACCTGTAAATCATCAAAGGGGTTTTTGATGGTCGGCAGAGACGCATTAACCGCCGCCAAGGCTGCGGCAGGCAACAAAATAGCCAGCGATAAAATAATTAACCATCGGCCAAAGTTTTTTTGTTTGTGCTTATTGTTTGTCATAATGCGGTATGGCGATTTTATAAATTCCTAAAACCCGGAAGGCGTCTTGGCAATTATCAAACCAAATATCAAAACGTCGACCCTTGATAGCTGAGCCCTTGTCGGTAATTTGGTAATCTTGACCATTGATATTGATTAAGGAATTTTTAGGAAAACAGGCCCAGTCGGCGGCAACGGTGCCGGCTTGTGGTTTGCTTTGACTGGCTGTTTGATGGCAGTAGTCAACTTTTTGGTCATCAAATTCTTGGCAGGGTGACCAGACAAATGATTGGCCCAGAGCGCAGCCGGCGCCTTCATTACGACCATTGGGGCAAGAACAGTTTAGGCCGACAGCGCAGAGAAAGTCGGATCGACTTTTAAAATCAGCAGCTTTAGGCTTGCAATAGCCGGTTACCAGAGCCTCAAAATGGCCTTGTTTGATTTCTTGTTGGCTAAATTGGACGCATGATTCGCTGGCGTATTCTTGGCGAACTTTATCTAAGGAATTAAAAATTAAATGGCTTAGAAGTTTTAATTTGTGGCTCTGCCCTCGCGACAAGAGAAGAAAGGGGATAGACAAGACGATGGCGATAAGAACAGTAATTAAGAGAAAGCGTTTCATGAAATTAGATTTAAGATTTAAGATTTAGGAATTAAGAATGTTTTTGTTTTAGTAATTAAACCCTGTAGCAGTCGGTGAGTTTGATTAATTTGTTCCGCTAAAGAAGAAAAAATTTCAGGTTTTAAATAATCAATATCTTTGGCGACCAATAATTGATTTTTTAACTCTATTAAAGAACCTTGGGCTAAATAATAAAATTGTATTTTTTCTTTGTAGCTTTGCCGACCAAACCCTTCAGCTATATTCGAAGTAATAGAAATCGCTGCTCGTCTCATCTGACTGGTTAAGCCGTAAACTTCTTCTTTCGGAAAAATACCCGTTTCTTTATAAATCATAATTACTAAAAGATGGCCTTGGCGCCAGGTTTCCAGATCGGTAAATGATTTTATTTTTAAAGCATCATTCATTCCTAATTCTTAAATCTTAATTCTTAAATCCAGGTTAGCATCCCCAGTTGTTATCCTTCAGATGCTTGTAATTAGCTTTGACTTTATCAACATAATGTCTGGTTTCGTCATAGGCATCATAGTAAATACATTCCCAAGCGGTTCTGATATAACATTCGCCTTCGCCCGGCTTATTGCATTTTGGTCCGCCATTATAGGCAGCTAAGCGGAATTTTACATCTTTGTTCACGTCGCAAACTTCATTTTTCGGTTTTTCGTGGCAGGCTCTGTCTTTTAGGTGCGACATATAAGAAGTGCCGGCCATAATGTTAACCCGTGGATCGTTTAAATTACTGCCATAACCCATGGCTCGGGCCGTCAAAGGCATTAATTGCATTAGACCAACGGCGCCGGAACCGCTTCTAATTTTGGGAATGCCGCGCGACTCAGCCAGCATGGTGGCTTTAATTAAGGTACAGTCGACTTTATATTTTCTGGAAGCGTCCCTTAAAATGCTGTCATACTTGCTGATATTTTCTTTAAAATTCGGTTTACCCTTAACTTCCCCTAAGACAAAGGTTTCAATGCGCTGTTCCAAAAGCGATTTTTTGTATTCTTTTGGGCTTAGCGGGTAAATCGGTTCATTAAGTTTGTATTGATTTTGACTGAAAAAAAGCAGGGGCGAGGTAAGAGCAACATAACCCAAAACTAAAGTAAAGGACAAGCTGATGCCCAAGACAAAATAGCTGATAATTGGTTTGACTTTTTTAAAAAGAATTTCTGGAAACATAGATTTTTATGGACAGCCGCCGCCAAATTCTTTATCGCATATTTTTTTGCCTTTTTTCAGGACGCAGTCATTGGAGTTTGAACCCCAGGCGCTGTAAATTTCTTCACCGCAAACCACGCCGGCTAAGCCGTTGGTCAGAGGATCTTTTTTCTGATTCGGGCACTGTCGATCATCAGTGCAGGGATCGCAATGCTTTAGGCACTTAATGCAGTTGCCGCTTTCGCAATAACCCCATTCGCCGCCGGTTGTCACGCAAGCCCGATAGTCGCCCTTAATCCTGCAGTACTCGGGGCAATCACTACCCATGCACCATTCTTTGATTTTTGGTATGCTCCAGCATTTGCCATTATAAACTTCGGCCGTGTTTTTTCTTTGGTTATCCGGATCAGCCGGCGAGCTTGATTGTTCCCTGGTTTCCAGCGGCAGTCCCGGCTTGCCATTGCCGGTAGCTTTTTTAAATAAGCCGACCGACCCATCTATGGTTAAAAATAAGCCAACCGGCGCGGCGAAAACCATTAGGCCGGAGCCTAAAAAGTGTTCGCCCAAATCAACCGCCACATTTTTATCATTGCCGGAAAAAATCATATTGTCGTAAAACTTATTGCATTCAGCTTGGGCGGCGTCTTTGTCGGTCGCTTCGTAAGTGGCGCAACGTTTGATAGCCATATCGCTGAACCAGCCGGAGCCGTCAACGTCGCCGTAAATTTCACAGCAATAAAATTGGCCGCTTTTAGCCAGTGAACTGCTTGGTTCTTGGCAACGTTGGCCCTGAATGCCATATTGCGTGCCAAAGCCCGTGGGCAGTGCCGGCGGAGCCTTATAGGCTATTTTAGGAATAGTTTGCAGGCTGCAGGTAACCAGTTCTTGGGAAATGGTGGCTAAAATAATAAATGAGCCCAGCGCCAAGGCTAAACCCAAAAGACCGCCGACAATCCAGGATTTGGCTTCACCAACCCGCGAACTGTTGCCGGCGGCCAAGACCCAAATGGCGCCGCCAAAAGCAATGGCCACAACCGCAAAAACACCAATAATAGCGATAACATATTTATAGATAGCCACAATATAATCGCAAATCAGGGCGGCATTATCGCCAACCGCTTTTTCCGCATTAGCGGTAAAGTCGCTGCCCGGTATAGAAACTTGCGGCGTAAAACTAATAGCCAGCGCGCCATGAGCTGCAGCTAAAGACAATAAGAGTAGACCGGCATTAATTATAATTAGTTTTTTAAACATATTATTCCAAGTATAAAACCTTGTTGTCGTTTTTAGTTTTTATTAGTTTTAAAATATGGTCAATCGTAATATCTTGTCCGCCCAGGCCGGCGACCACATGTTGCAGCTTAACTTTGCTGGCGCTGAGCGCGGCGGCAATTTCCGATGATAGGGGCGGTAAAGAGCCGGCGCTGATAGCTTTATTTATAACAATAACTCGCTGATTGTTTAAAAGGCTTTGCAGTTCAGCAGTTGGCCAGGGGCGGAAGGTTTTAATTTTTAAAACAGCCGCCTGGTTAAATTTTAATGGTCGGCGATTATATTCATCAATGGCCGTTTTGATTGTGCCGACAACCGAACCCATGGCGACAAAAACGGTTTGCGCTTTGGCCGGGCCGTAATATTCCACTAAGCCATTATTAATTAAAGTGTTAGCCGTTGGTTTGGCGCCGCTTAAACGTTGGTAGTTTTTGTATTCTTGATTAATTAATTTGGCGGCTGCGCTTAAATCCAAATCAAGCTGGCGGCGGAATTTATAAAAATCTTTAGGGCCGACCAAGTAGCCCAAAGTTTCCGGTTTGGCCGGGTTGAGATGGTTGGCTGAAGTTTTAACAGCCGGCAAGAATTTTTTAAGCCAGGCTGGTTCAGGCAGCTTAACCGCTTCGCTCATATGAGTAAGGATGAAGCCGTCAACATTAACCATAGCCGGGATATTTAATTTTTCTGCCAGTTTATAAGCCAAGACGTGCTGGTCAACCGCTTCTTGGTTATTTTCAGCAAAAAATAAAAGCCAGCCGGCATCGCGCGCCGCCATCACATCCGAGTGATCGTTCCAAATATTCAAAGGGGCTGAAATTGAGCGATTAGCGCAGGTTATAACAACCGGCAGCCGCAGACCGGCAATATTATAGAGCACCTCCAGCATCATCAAAAGGCCTTGCGAGCTGGTGGCGGTATAAGCTCTGATGCCGGCAGCCGCGGCGCCCAAGACTATTGAAGCGGCGGCGAATTCGCTTTCGGCGCGAACAAACTCAAACTTGCCCTGGCCCTCGGCCTGTAAGGCAGCCAGTCTCTCCACAATCTTGGTTTGGGGCGTAATCGGGTAAGCGCTAACCACGCCGACATTTAAGCGGTTAATGGTTAAAGCAATGGCTTCCGAAGCATTAAGTAATTGAGCTGATGATTTAGGCATAACCTTGTTTCAGGGCGTTTAGATTGTTTTTAAGAATATTTTTATCCAGACCGGACATTTTTAGCTTAACAGCCTTTGAACAATTATTTAAGCTGGCTAAATTATAAAGCTTGGCGGCTTGGCCCAAAATAAAGATATTGGCTGATTTGCCCAAAGCCGGATCCGGCTGGCAAACGCTGATGGCCTTAGCCGGTAAACCAACTAAAGCGCTCAGAGTTTCACTTGGGCGTTTGGTATTGATTAATAATTTGGTGCCGGTTTTGGCGCCGGCGCTGATGTTTACTTTTTTATCCAACAAAGAATCGTCTAAAACAATAATCAAATCAGGCGAATAAATTTGCTGTTTTAAATTAATCTGCTTGTCGTCCAATCTGATAAAACCGGTAACCGGCGCGCCGGTGCGTTCCGGTCCGAAGTGGGGGAAAGCTTGAACTTGTTTGCCTTCGTAAAAACAGGCTAAAGCTAAAATATCGGTCATGGTCACAACGCCTTGGCCGCCCAGGCCGTGAATTCTTATTTCATACATAAAGATAATGCTAATCTACGAATTATTAAGCGAATGCTGCGAATAATTACTATTTAAAATTCTTTTGGGTGCTAATCGATATTGTCGGAAATTAACTAAAATTGCCAGTTTTAAATTCAAAGTATTTAAATAACGTTTCGTTTGGTAATAATCTTCTCTGGTAATAAACGGCTTGGCTTTTAATTCAAGAATAATTTTATCATCAATCAAAAAATCCACCTTACATCTTATGATTTTATTACTTAACACTGGTTCAATCAATTTATATTCTCTGGCATAGTTCAATTGCTCGTCTTTAAATAATTGCTCCAAATAATCTCCATACTGTTTTTCATTTTTGTAGCGGCCAAGTTGTTGATGTGTTTTAAAAAGCCAGCCCGTTATTTTATAAGATAAATCTTTATAAATAATTTTTTCTAATCCCTCCTCCATATTTGCAGAATTCGCACGTTAATTCGCGGTATTCGTATTATTTATCGCAGTTCATTAATAATTGCTTCAAAATTATCAGCGCTTAAAACGCCTTCATACTTTTGGCCGTTGATAAAAAAGGTGGGAGTGCCATTAACGCCCAGGTCCAGGCTGGTTTTCATGCTTTTGGTAATTTTACTAAGATAGGCCTGGTTTTTTAAGCACAGCCGAAAAGTATCCAAATCAAGGTTCAGCTGCTCGGCCAAGCCGATAATTTCAGCGGCATTGGTGCCTAAAGTATCTGATTGGTTTAGGAATAACTTATCGTGCATCGGCCAGAATTTGCCTTGAGCGCCGGCGCATTGGGCCGTCATAGCCAGCACCAGCGAGCGCTGAGTCGGCACGCGGTCGCGCCAAATAAATTTGACGATATCGGGATATTTGACCATCATGGCGCGGACAATCGGGAAATCTTCATGACAAAAATGGCAAGTGAAATCTCCGAATTCCACGATCGTGATTTTTGGCTTGGCTGTGCCAAAGATATTCCAAGTATTATCTTGGCCTTCAATGTTATATTGTTTGTCCAGGGAGTAAATTTGATCGTCAGCTGATTTTTTATTAGTGTCCGCCGCCGACTGGTAAAGGCTGGCCATTTTTTTATTAATCAAACCGGAGAAAGATAATGACAAAACAACCAAACCGATTAGCAGGACGGTTAATAGCCACCAGCTCCTGGTATAGCCCGTGGCCCGGAGGCCTGGACGCTTAAAATTATTCATTGCCTATGGATAAAAATTAAACTATAATAAGTTTAACGCTGACTGAAACAATTATAACATTTTTTAAGAGTCAAACCAAATATGAAATTAGAGCTTTTGTCTTGGAATATTAATGGCGTCAGAGCGGTTGTCCGCAAGGGTTTTGAAGCTTGGCTGAAAAGCGCCAAACCGGATATTTTGGGCTTGCAAGAAATCAAATTGGACGACGCCAAGCGAGAAGAAGCCAAGTTTGATTTTGCCGGCTATGAAGAGTATTGGTTTCCGGCTAAGCGCAAGGGCTATAGCGGCACGGCCATCTTGGTTAAAACCGGCTTAAAAGTTTTGAGCGTTCATCAGGGCTTGGGCGTAGCTGATTTTGACGACGAAGGGCGGGCGCTAACCTTGGAGTTTGCCAAGTTTTTTTTAGTCAATGCTTATTTTCCCAATGCCCAGCCGGAATTGGTTCGTCTGCATTTTAAAGAAAGATTTAATTCAGCCATTTTAAATTATGTCAAAAAATTGGAAGCCAAGAAGCCGGTCATAATTTGCGGCGATTTTAATGTGGCGCACCAAGAAATTGACATCGCTCGGCCTAAAGCCAACGAAAATAGTCCGGGTTTTTCTTTCCAGGAAAGGGTTTGGGCTGATAAATTTATAGCCTCCGGACTTGTAGATACTTTTCGTCAACTGTATCCGAAAAAAGTTCAATATTCCTGGTGGAGTTATCGCGCCAACGCCCGCGTTAATAATGTCGGTTGGCGAATTGACTATTTCTTGGTATCAGCTAAACTAATGAAACACGTCAAAAAAGCTTTTATTTTAGACAAAGTTAAGGGCAGCGACCACTGTCCGGTGGGGATAGAAATAAATTTTTAAATATGACTGAATTTAAAATTCATCACAAATGGTATCGCGAGTTGATTTTTTGGGTGGGCGTTATTGCTACCATCGCTTATCGCATTATTATTTTCTTGAATTATCTGCCTAATCATCTGTGGTCGGATATTGTTTGGTATATCGGCACCATTGGTTTTGTCTGGTATTTTGCTCATCGTTATAATATTGAAATCAGACGAGCTAAGATTATTAAAGAAAGAGGCTTGGAGGCTAAAGCTGCCAAAGCGGAAAAATTATCCGATGATGACCGTCAGGCTTTGGTTGAAACCTTAAGAAGCTTGCAGTCGTCCAAGGCTCAGTTAAATTATATTGTTATTTTTGTCGCTTCCGGTTTAGCCTTGGTTGTTGATATTGTTATTAGGCTGGGATTATTTAAGTAAATATGTATAATCATAGAAAAATAGAACAAAAATGGCAGGAACAGTGGCAGCGAGACGGTTTATATGAGGTTAAAGAGATTGCCGGCAAAGACAAATATTATGTCTTGGATATGTTTCCTTATCCGTCGGGCGTCGGCTTGCATGTTGGCCATCCGCGCGGTTATATCGCCACTGATGTAATTGCTCGCTATAAACAGTTCAAAGGCTTTAACGTACTTCATCCCATGGGCTGGGATGCTTTTGGCTTACCGGCGGAAAATTATGCCTTAGCCCAAAAAACTCATCCCAAAAAATCAACTGACGCCAATATTGCCAATTACAAACGCCAATTGGGGCTTTTGGGTTTTAATTATGACTGGTCGAGAGAAATCAATACCACTGATCCGGCTTATTATAAATGGACGCAATGGGCCTTTATCCAAATGTTTAATAAAGGCTTGGTTTATGAATCGCATGAGCCGATCAATTGGTGCCCGACTTGTTTGACCGGCTTAGCTAATGAAGATGTGGAAGACGGGCGCTGCGAGCGTTGTGGCACGCCGGTGGAAAAAAGACCATTGCGCCAATGGGTAATCCGCATCACTGATTACGCTGAAAGATTATTAAAAGACTTAGATAAATTAAAAGATTGGGAAGAGCCGATTAAAGAAATGCAACGCAATTGGCTGGGCAAGTCTGATGGAGCAATCGTGAAATTTTCTGTCATTCCGGCGGAAGCAGGCATCCAGACAGAGGTTGAAGTCTTTACAACTCGTCCGGATACTATTTTTGGCGCGACATATTTAGTATTAGCGCCCGAGCATGAATTGATTAAGAATTATGAATTAAGAATTAAGAATTATGGGGAAGTTGAAAAATAC
>JAKAEX010000020.1 GCA_021819805.1 bacterium
CACACTCCACCCTGAATTTTAACTCTTTAAATTCCTGCGCTAATTGCCGACAAAAATCGCGGTGCTTCTCGCTGACCGATAATAATTTAATTTGCACGGGAGAGAGCCACACCGGAAAATTACCGGCATAATACTCAATCAAGAAAGCCATAATGCGTTCCAAGGCGCCGATGGATGAACGATGGACAACAATGCCTTGCTTGGTTTGGCCATCCGAATCAATATAATTCAAAGCGAAACGTTCGGGCATAACAAAGTCATACTGAACCGTAAAGGCCGTGTCTTCTTTGCCGCTGACATTACGCATCTGAACATCAATCTTTGGCCCGTAAAAAGCAGCCTCGCCCGCCGCTTCTGTGAATTTATCACCCCGTTCGCTTAAAACTTGGCGTAAATTGTTTTCGGCCGTTTCCCAAGCTTCGTCATTCTTAAAATATTTTTTATCATCACTGCGGTCGCCCAAAGACAAGCGGTAAGAATAATCCTCGCCTTTTTTGAGACCGAAAGTTTGAATAACAAAATCAATCAAATCCAAAACACCGGCCACCTCGCTTTTGGCTTGTTCCGGATTGGCGCAAACAATATGGGAATCAGCCAAACAAAAAGCGCGCGCCCGAATCAAGCCGGTTAATTCGCCGGATTGTTCATAGCGATAAAGCTTAGCTAATTCGGCGATACGCATCGGCAAATCGCGATAACTGCGAGGATGGCTTAAATATAATTCAAAGTGATGCGGGCAAGCCATCGGCCGGAGCATAAATTCTTCCTCATCAATCTTAATCGGCGCATACATGGAGTCTTTGTAATAAGGATAGTGGCCTGATTTTTTATAAAGCTCCAGGCGAGCAATATCCGGCGTAATAACATGTTGATAACCACGCTTAATTTCTTCATCAACGATAAAACGTTCCAGCTCGCGCCTGATGGCCGCGCCTTTGGCAGTCAAAAGCGGCAGACCCTTGCCGACAATTTCCGAAAAAACAAACAAATCTAATTCGCGGCCCAATTTGCGATGGTCGCGTTTTTCCGCTTCCGCCATCATCAGCACATAATCTGCCAATTCTTGCTTGGAGCTAAAAGCTAAGCCGTAAATGCGAGTCAGCATTTTATTCTTTTCATCGCCGCGCCAATAGGCGCCCGCTATTTTATTTAATTTAAAACTGCCAGCGCTTACTTTGCCGGAGCTCTCCAAATGCGGTCCGCGGCACAAATCATCAAACTCCCCCAACTTATAAAAACTCACAGCGGTCTCGCCAGCTTTGGCCAAATCGGCAATTAATTCTTCTTTATAAATTTGACCGGCGTCTTTAACCAAGGCCAGGGCCTCTTTAATCGGCAACTCGCGGCGCTCAAAGGGTAAATTGCGCGAAATTATTTCCTTCATCTTCTTTTCAATCTTTGGCAAATCCGCTTCGCTAATGGTCTCGGCGCCAAAATCAAAATCATAATAAAAGCCATTATCAACCGCCGGGCCGATGGCAAATTTAACCTGTGGATAAAGCTCGCTTACCGCTGCCGCCAAAATATGGGACAGAGAGTGTCTTAGGGTTTCAAGCTCAATTGATGGATTTTTGGACATAGTTTTTCTACTAAACAATCTAAACTAATTTTTAATTTTTTAATTTTTTCGCTTGGCTAATTTTTAAATAATTTTTAATTTCTAATATAAAATTACTCTAATCCTTTATTAAAAATTAGGATTTATTTATAAAATTATAAAATTTAAAAATTACAAAATTTTACTCATCTTAGCTAAAACCAGCCTTTCTGTCAAAGTGTTTTTACATGGCTGGTCCGGCTGGAATTCTGGACAAGTCAGCGTTGCTAATGCCGATGCCTAAAGCTTTTAGAGCCGCATTAACATCGGTAGCCGGTCCAAAATAATAACGCTGATGATTAACCGGATTAATATACCAAGCATCACCCAAGCCTTTGATCTGATATAAAATCTTGCCTAAATTTTTACTGGCAATTTTATCATTAATATTTAACTTGCCGGCGCCGCGCGGATTGTAGCCATTTTTGATTTCCGTGTAATCGCCGTAACCATCACCGTCGCTATCGGGATTATCATAAAAAGCGCCCAAGCTTTTTTCAGCCGCATCCGGCAAGCCGTCGCCATCAGTATCAACGGCGTCCGCTGACAAAAAGTCAATGTTAGGCCTGATTTTGGCCAAATCAGCCGCGCCAATACCAACTGACAAGCGCTTCATTATCCGCAGGGCATTATCGCCCTGACCCAAAAAATAACGCTTGCGATTAGCCGGATTAATATACCAGGCATCGCCATTGGTTTGCAACACAATCCGGCCAAGCAGTTTACTGTAATTAAAAGGCCGGAGATAAGCTTTTAAGGGATTGCCAACAATATATTCCAAAACAGTCTTGGTGTCGTCCGACACCTTAAACTCAGTAAAGATTTCTTGGCGCCCCCAATCAATCGCCAGCAGATATTCAATCGGACTGCCATCAAGCTCCTGATTGTCTAAATAAAAACGAAAGTCGCCATTAGTGGGCACGGTAAAAGAGCCAACCAATTTGGTCTTATCAATAATCGTCCGACCATCAGCGTCTTTTTGTTTAACATAGATTTTAAATTTTTGCCCCGGCAGCAATTTTAACTTAGCGTCCCGCAAAATAACATCAATTGATTTTAGAGTACGAGCGAGCTTTAAATCTTGATTACAATCAAAGCTTACATTTTTAAACCAAAGGCAGCCAAAAGTCGGGCTTTTATCGCAAACTTGAATTAAATACAGCACAGCCGGCTGGGGATAAAAATCAATCTTAGATAAACCGGCGCTGTCTACTCGCCCATTACTCACTTTATTGCCTACCACCGGCGAACCGTTGTTGTCTAATTTTTGTTCGTAAATGCTGAAATTCAAATTACCAACAATCTTTTCGTCAAAATCGCGAAAAGCCAGCACTAATGATGACTTAATGTCGCATCTGGCCGGCGCATAACCTTCCAAATTTAAATCAAATTCAGTTCGTTCTTCAGTTTTAACCAAGGCATCATAAAAATTTACTTTTTCGCCATTAGTCTTGGTGTACTGAAACATATACTGACCGGCCGGATATTGCAGATAACCGACACCGTTCTGATCGGTTTGAATATTGCCCAACATGCGTCCAGCCTTAAAGCCGCCGGTGTCGCCAGGCAAGCGCTCAAACATATTCAATTTAATGCCGGGCAACAAGGCGCCGGTTTGAGCATCTTTGGCTTTAACCACAATGTCGCTAAAGCGATAATTAATCCTCAAAGTGTCGCCATCGGGCGGAACCAAGTTATACTTATAAAACTTCAAACCCTTGGTATTTTTTATTTCCAAAGTATAAGAGTCGCCATCCAAGCTGGGCGCTTGGGCCGGGATTGGCAGATAAATATCTTGGATGCCAACATCGCCGGTATCGCCAACGCCGATTTGTTTGCCAATAACCGGTTCGCCGTTAAAATCGGTTTTTTGCGCATAAACTGTGTACTTGGTATTTTTTTGCAACAAACCCTGATAATCGCTTACCTTTAATTCAACGGCGCCCAAGTGAGCGGTAAAACCGAATTTTTGTCCGCAAGTAAGGGTAAGCTTATTAAAATACCAAAAATCAAAACCATCAAAAGTCGGATTACTAACCTTGACTACGTAGTTACTCACACCCTCGGTCAACGGCACGCTGATTTGCCCCAAGCCGGTGCTTTTATCGGTTGTGGCCGCGCCCAGCAGTTTGCCGGCAATAGTTTTGCCGGAAGCATCTGTGAGCTGTTCAAAAATCGCAAATCGAGCATTTTTTAAAACCCAATTATTAACACCATTAACCACCACCGTGCCATCAACTTGGCAAGCAGCCTTAGCCGAACCAACACCAATGAACAAACTAATTACTACGGCCGTGATTAATAAATAAATTTTTTTCTTGAACATATTTTTAGCTTAAAAAGGCCATTTAGCATACTCGGTGGCCGGGGCGGCTTGTTCTTCAATCTTTATCAAACGATTATATTTGGCGGTGCGCTCGCTACGCGCTGGCGCGCCGGTTTTAATCTGGCCCATACCCATAGCCACCGCCAAGTCGGCAATAAAAGTGTCTTCGGTCTCGCCGCTGCGATGAGAAATTATAGCCGTCCAACCCTGCTCGCGCGCTTTATTAATGGCCGCCACAGTTTCAGTTAAGGTGCCGATTTGATTTAATTTAATCAAAATGGAATTGGTTGCTTTCTTTTTAATACCGTTTTCTAACCTGGAAAGATTGGTCACATACAAATCATCGCCGACAATTTGCTTGCCCGTTAATCTCTCAGTCAAACCGGCAAAGCCGTCCCAGTCATCCTCGGCAAACGGATCTTCCAAGCTGACAATCGGATATTTAGCCACTAAGTCGGCATACCAATTATTTAATTCGGTGCTGCCAAAAGTTTTATTTTCTTTTTTCAAATGATATTGTTCATCGGCGAAAAATTCCGAGGCCGCCGCATCAATCCCCAAAGCAATATCGGAACCAAGCTGATAACCGGCCGCGGCCACCGCTTGGCTGATTAATTCAAATGGTTCGGCATTAGCCTTAACGGCCGGCGCAAAACCGCCTTCATCGCCAACGGTCGTGGCATAACCTTTGCCTTTTAAAACTTTTTTTAAAGCCGTGTAAACCTCGGAGCCGGCGCGAATCGCCTCTTTAACCGACTTAAAGCCCAGCGGCAAAATCATATATTCCTGAATATCAGTTGCCCAGTTGGCATGCTGACCGCCGTTCATAATATTCATCATCGGAATCGGCATAATATATTTGCCGGAAAAACTCGGGTTAAATTTTGTCAGATAAGCATAAAGCGGTTTTTTTTCAGCTTTGGCCTGAGCTACGGCCGCAGCCATAGACACAGCCAAAATCGCGTTGGCGCCTAATTTTGATTTGTCGGGCGTGCCATCCAGTTCAATCATCGCCTGATCCAAAGCGGCTTGATCCGCCGCCTCCAGGCCGACTAAGCGCTGGCTGATAATTTCCACATTGGCCACGGCCCGCAAAACGCCCTTGCCGCCGAACCGCTTAGGATCATTATCTCGCAATTCATGAGCTTCATGAGAACCGGTGGAAGCGCCGGAGGGCACAGCCGCCGAACCGGCCGAGCCGTCATCCAAATTAACTGTTGCCGACAAAGTCGGGTTGTCGCGGCTGTCTAAAATTTCTGTAGCTTTGATTGATCTTATCTTCATAAATTTTCTGTTTATTTGTCCCACAAAAAAACCATTACCTCCTTAACTAATGGCAAAATAAGAGGCTTTTATCCCCAAATCTTATTTTTATTATAGCACAAGAATCTTAGTTGTGGTACAATAGAAGTGAAGTTTAAGCTTATTTTTATGGCTAATAACAAAAAATCGGCTAATTACGAAGCCGACATCAAAGAAGCTAAAGCCCTGGCTCGCCAGGCCGTGGCTCTGGGCAGCAAAGTTGCCCGCCAGGCCAAAGCCAGCTATGACCGCAGCGATGCGGCCACCAAAGCCAAAATTAAAAAAGCTGCCGTCATCGGCGCCTTAAGTTTGGCTGGCCTCATGGGAGCTAAAAAAATTATCAAGAAAAAAAAGCGTTAGCTCTACTTACCGGCAACATACAAACCTTTAATGCTTTGGTCGTAATCGGCCACGGATTGGTTGTAGTTGTCAATTTTAATTTTATAAAAATTAGCGGCCTCATTATATTGACTGGCTAAATCATTATAAACTGGCACCAATTGGTTGTAGGCGCCAATATTACCGGACGCTTGATAAGCCTTAAGCTTGGCGTCCGTCGCCTCCACCTCTTTTAATTGCTGATCCAATTTTATTTTAGCACTATCAATTTGATTTTTGGTCGTTACTAAAAACTTGTCCAAATTTTTTATGGCCTCAATTTTTTGATAAGTTGCGGCCATGCCTTGATAAACTTTGCCGTGGCTTGCTTGATAAACTTGCTGCTCGCCCAAAGCATTGGGATTAAAAACATCAAGAAAACCTCCGGCCGCCACCGGCTGGTCGGTTTTTTGCGCGACACCGCTCTTATTCAAACTCTGCGGCACAAATCCAACCGGAAAAAAATCAGTCGTTTCCACAAAACAATAATTGGTATTGGGCAAAGCGTATTTGGCCGGACACTCAATGCCGGCCGACGAATGGTTTCTCTCCGGATAAACCAAAACCGCCGCGCCATAACCCAGTTCTCTAAACAGCATTACCGCTAAGACAGTTTTGTCAGAACAAATACCTAATTTTTTATATAAAGTTTCGTAAGGAAAATTAACCACGCTGTCTTTGGCTTCGGCCTTGGGGGTGTCATAAGGAATTGATTGAGTAAAGGCTGAGGCCAATTCAACCGTCTCATCGTCGCTCAAACCGTTAGTCGCGGCTTGATCTTTTAATTGCCTGACCAAATCCTTGATTAAATTATCCCCGGCTTTTTGCTGTAAGAATATGCCATAAAAATCATTGCGCCAATTAGCCGGCGGTGGACCCTGCGATTTATAGTAATGCAAACTGCTTTGGTAAGCCTGATAAAGGTCTTCACTAAGATTAATATTCATTTGATAACGCCGACCCTTGTACTGCCAGCTAAAATCAGCGGCTTTGGCCTGGTTATTATTGGAACTCGGCTTGACCTCGCTCTTAACTGTCGCCGGTATTGAGCCAATTTTTATTTTAGTTAAATCGGCATTGGTTATTTTAAGGCCCAAACCGCGCGTAATATTAAAAGCGTCTTTAGCTTGGCCCAAACCGTAAGGCTTTAAACTAAGCGGATGAACATAATAAATCTTGCCTACCTCATCAATCAAAAAGCGGCCGGCCAAACGGCTGGGCGCCTTGCCGCGCCAGCTAAGCAAGTCCTTGGCTTTTATCTTTAAGCCAAAAGCATTAATTAATTTTGACAAATCTTCCGGTCGGCTAAACAGATAACGGCTGCCATTAACCGGATTAATATACCAGGCCTCGCCCTTAGATTGAGTCTGTAACAAAATTCGGCCGGCCAAACGATTATTGGCGGCGGCTTCGGACCATTGGCCGATAAGCAAGGTCAGACAAATTAGCAGGCAAAGCCTTAAAGTCTTCATAAATTAATAATGATAATCAATTCCCTGGCTGATGGTGGCCGCTCGATAGATTTGTTCCAATAAAATCAATCTGGCCAATTCGTGCGGCAAAGTCATTTTGGATAAAGCTAAGTGAAATTTAATTTTTTGTTTAACTTCTTCAGCCAAACCCAAAGCGCCGCCTACTACCATTATAACCTTAGCCGAGCTTTTAGTTAAGCTGGCGGCCAAGTCCGTGGAAGTTAAATTTTTGCCCCGCTCATCCAGCAGCCAGACTTCAGCTCCGGTTTGTTTGGCTAACCAAGCCAAAATCGCTTGCCCTTCGCTTTGCTTAGCCTTAGCCTGCGAACTATCAGAAAAACTGACGGCCGGCAATTCAACAATGTCCAGCTTGGCCAAATGACTCAAACGCTTGGTATAATTATTAATCAATTCGGCAATGGCTTTATTTTTTATTTTACCCACTGCCAAAATAGTAATTTTAAACATATTCATTGTCATTGCGAGCCCCTCGCAAGGGGCGTGGCAATCTCATTCTTAATCTTTGAACATTTTAACTCTGGATACCGGCGCGGCCGGTATGACAAAATAAAAAAGTTTATTTATTTCATTAAATATTTTTTCTTATCTTTATCGCTTAGCCTCTCAATAGAATACCTTAACATGGTTCGCGGCATTTTATTTTTATAAATATCCAAAAAATTTTTTAAAGCTTTTTCGTCGCGTTTGCCGGCCTCCCTCAGCATCCAGCCAATCGCCTTATGCATTAAATCATGCTTATCGCCCATTAATTTGGCGGCTAAGTTGAAAGTTAAGGACAATTGATTCCGTTTAATAAAAGACAAACCGGCCAAAACGGCAATTCGCCTTTCCCATAAATATTCAGATTCGGCTAAACGCTCAAGCAATTTATCGTCCGGCTGAGCCACTAACCATTCGCCCAAAATGTTCGGCGCTGATAAATCAACCAAATCCCAATTATTTATCCGTTTAGTGTTAGCTAAATAAAATTTAACTATTTTCTTTTTCTCGGCTTCAGTCGCGCGCTTAAATTTGGCCACCAAAATTAACAAAGCGGTCAAGCGGTGTTCGTGATAAGGGCTGGCCAACAATTCCTTAATCTCTAATAAAGGCAAAGCAATAAATCGCTTAGCCACGCTTCTTTGCGCCGGCACAATTATGCCCAAAAACTTATCGCCTTCGCCATAATAGCCCTTGCCGGTTTTGAAAAAACGAGCCGAGGAAATCGCTCTCTCCCGGTCGGCTAATTTTTTTAAAGCTTGTTTGACTTTAGCGGCGGTCATAGTATAGTAAAATTATAACACAAATATCGTCATTCCTGCGAAAGCAGAAATCTCGCGGGTATCGTATAGTGGCTATTATGTCAGCTTCCCAAGCTGAAGATGGCGGTCCGATTCCGCTTACCCGCTCATAATAAAAACCGACTGTCTAAGTCGGTTTTTATTGTTTGGTCGGGGTACCCAGAATTGAACTGGGATTACACGCACCCGAAGCGTGCGTAATAGCCTTTATACCATACCCCGTAATCTAACTATGTCGGGCTGCGCGGAATCGAACCGCGACTACATGCACCCCATGCACGCGTACTACCACTATACTACAGCCCGTGATTATTCCTGATAATCATCCGCGGTCAGCATGGAAAACATAGCGCTAAAAATTGACACCAATAAACTAAACAAAACAGCTGTCCAAAAACCGCTAATCATCACGCCCGGCACCAACCAAGCCGCCAGCATTACCATTAAAGCGTTGATTACTAAAGTGAACAAGCCTAAGGTTAACATATTAATAGGCAAAGTCAAAATTATTAAAATCGGTTTAAGCACCGCGTTAATCAAACCCCAAATTACTGACAAAATTAAAGCTGTCCAAAAGCTGGCAATGGCCACGCCCGGTAAAATATAGGCGCCGATCATAATCGCCGCGGCATTACTCAACCATTTAATTAAGATTTTCATAATTTAGTTTACACTAGTGGACTTACCGGGAGTCGAACCCGGACCTCGGCAACCCTCCTACGTTCCGACTGCGTCGGAACTTCGGGCGGGCAAGTGCGAATGCCACTGTGGACCTAGGCGGAATCGAACCGCCGCCTATGCAATGCGAATGCATCGTTCTACCACTATACTATAGGCCCAAAATTTTATGCCACGTGGTGGCTTTTCTTAATTTCTTTATCCTCTTCTGCTCGCTTTTCGGTGATAACAGATTTAGCTTTTTCTCGCAGTTCTGTCAAGTCCAAATTCATTAATTCACGGCTTTTGTTTAATAAATACTCATTGGTATTAAGTTTTGGATCTTCAATCACTGCCGACAATAAAACATCTAAAATCGCGCCGATTTTTGGTCCCGGTTCCAAATTTAATTTTTCCATTAAATCGGTGCCATTGATTTTCAGCATCTTAACCGACACCGGGTCATGGCGCACCTTGTCCAACATATACTGAAAATGCCTGAGCTTATACGGCACAGCTTTGGGCGTGCCTGAACCCAAGCGGTCGGCAACCCGCAAGGCAATCAAATCTTGCAAATTTTGCTCGCCAACCTTGGCAATTAAACGGCGCACCGAAGCGGCCGTAACTTCGCCGACATTATAATAAAACATATGATTGGCCACCAAGACAACCACCTTCTCAATATCAACCGTGGCAAACTTCAAGCGCGTCATAATTTTTCTGGCCAGTTTGGCGCCGACATAATCATGATTATAAAAAGTGTTTTCGCCATTTATAATTTTTTTGGTGCTTGGTTTACCAATGTCATGCAATAAAGCGGCTAAACGTACGCGCCAATCCGCGCTTGGGCAATTTTTTAAAGACAAAACGCTGTGGTCAAAAACCGTGTAAATATGATGGCCCTTTTGCTCCATACCAATGCCGGCCAAAAGCTCCGGCATAATATATTGTAATAATTTGGTTTCTTCCAATTTAATAAAACCGCGCGCCGGCTGATTGGAACTTAAAATTTTAATCAGCTCATCGCGGATTCTTTCATTGGCGATGAACTTAAGACTGCCGGCCAATTTACCAATCGC
>JAKAEX010000021.1 GCA_021819805.1 bacterium
ACAATGTCATAGCGCCGGTAAAAAAATCTCTTAGCGATTTCCACCAAGACCAAATAAACAGCCACTAAGCCCAAAATAGCCAAAAGCACCTTAAGCGGCAAAGGCGAAAACTGGAAGAAGGCGCCCAGCGGCGTATAAGGAATTAACCAGCCGCCAATCACGGCCAAGAAAGTACTGACGAGCAGCCAGCGGCTGGCTCGGCTTTGAATAAACGGCAATTGGCGCGTGCGAATAAAATGGATAACCAAAGTCTGGGTAGCGAGCGACTCCATAAACCAGCCGGTCTGAAAAACGCTGGCGCTGGCATGAAAAACATAAAGCATTATAACGTAAGTAAGAATATCAAAAATTGAAGAAATCGGACCAAAGGCATACATGAATTTTTTAACAAATTTTAAATTCCAACGGCGCGGCCGCCTAATCCAGCTGTCATCCACATTGTCGGTCGGGATGGTAATTTGCGACATATCATAAATAAAATTATTCAAAAGAATTTGAATCGGCAACATCGGCAAAAACGGCACAAACAGCACGGCGCCGATAACGCTAAACATATTGCCGAAATTTGAACTGAGCCCCATCAAAATATATTTCATGGTATTGGCAAAAGCTTTGCGGCCTTCAATAATGCCCTGAGCCAAAGCCTCCAAACTTTTTTCCGTCAAAACGATATCAGCCGACTCTTTGGCCACATCCACCGCGTTGTTAACGCTGATGCCGACATCAGCCGCTTTCAAAGACGGCGCGTCATTAATGCCATCACCCAGATAGCCGACCACATGGTTGTTTGATCGCAAAACATTAATGACTCGATTTTTATCATCCGGCGAAAACCTGGCAAAAATCGTCGTGGCTTCCGCTCTGATTTTCAAGGCATCGTCGCTCATGGTTTCCGCTTCCTGCCCTAAAAGCGTGCCCTTGCTGACTAAACCGACCTCGTGGCAAATCCGTTCAGCCACCAATTCGTTATCGCCGGTAATAACCTTAACCTCCACGCCCATATTATTGAGTTCACGCAGAATTTTTTTAACGCCTTGTTTGGCCGGATCCAAAAAGGCCACAAAGCCCAAGAGCTCCAAGTCGGCTTCATCGTCTTTGGTATATTTCTTTTTGGCCACAATAATTTGCTTGCTGGCCACGGCCAAAACGCGGTAGCCGTCGGCGCTGGCCTGACGGTAGTAGGTTAAAGCCTTGTCCTCGGCAATGCTGTTTAAAGCCTTGGTGCCATTGCCGGCGCGATAAAACTTACAGCGCTTAATCACTTCTTCGGGCGCGCCTTTGGTAACCAAAAACTTGCCCTCCGGTCCGGCCACAGCAATACTCATCATTTTTCTGGCAAAATCAAAAGGGATTTCCTCAAACTTTTCGTAGCCGCTTAATTTAACTTTTTTAAAACTCAAGACCGCTTCATCCAAGGGGTTTTTAACGCCGGTCTGAAAAAAACTATTAAGATAGGTTTGTTTAAAAACTTCGTCGCTTGATTGGCCAAAAGCGTCGGTGTAATTTATTAAAGAAATTTTATCTTCGGTCAGGGTGCCGGTTTTGTCGGTGCAGAGCACATCCATACTGCCGAAGTTGGGAATAGCCGCCTGCTTTTTAACGATAACGCCTTTCTTGGCCATCTTGACCGAACCGCGCGCCACAGTTACCGACATAATAATCGGCAATAGCTCGGGCGTGATGCCGACGGCAATGGCCACGGCAAACATAAACGACTCCAAAATTTGTTTATTGATTAAAGAGTTCAACAAAAAGATAACCAGCACCAAAAACAGAATGACCCGCATAATAAAATAACCGAAATGAGTGATGCCAATTTCAAAATCGCTCTGCTCTTCAGGCGCTATCAGTTTGGCGGCAATCTTGCCAAACTCGGTTTGGGCGCCGATTTTTGTTACCACAGCCGTGGCTGTGCCGCTGATAACATTGGAACCCATAAAAACAATATTGCTTAAATCAGCAATAGCGGTGGCGGCGCCGGTGGCAACCTGCTCATTTTTTTCTTTAGGAAAAGATTCGCCGGTTAGGGACGACTGATTAACAAAAAAATCATCGGCGCAAATCAGCCGGGCATCAGCCGGCACCAAATCGCCGGAGCTTAAAAAAATCAAATCACCGACAACAATCTCAGCCGAGGGAATATCGATTTTATTGCCTTGTCGGATAACGGTGGCGGTTGATTTAACTCGTTCGCGCAATTTCTTGGCCGCTTGATTGGCATTATGTTCTTCAAAAAAGTCCAAAGTCACGCTGGCCAGAATCATAATGGAAATAATAATCAGGTTGGTAATCTGGCCAAAGGAGGCGGAAATAGCCGAGGCCACCAATAAAATTATAATCAAGGGACTCTTGAAATGCGACAAAAACTCCAAGACAATGTGAAGTTCCGCTTGCTGGCTAATCACGTTCGGCCCGTCTTGTTTTAAACGACTGGCCGCTTCAGCCGGATTTAAACCGGCCTCGCTTGTGCCCAGCTCTTGCAAAACTTTGGCAAACTCAAGCCCGGAGCAATGTTCAGTTTTAATATTCTTAGGCATAGCCTTAATTAAAATTTAGATAGTTTGTGCGCTAAAATCAGTTTAGTGCTTTGGTCGTAAGTCGTGGTAAAAAACTCGCTAATCGTGTAGCGGCTATCGCCGGCCAAATTTAATTCTTGCAAGCCAACGGCATCAGTTAAAAATAAATTATACTTACCGCTTTCCACAGCGGCCTTCAATTCGCCGGCTTTAATCAAGCTAAGCTGATAACCGCCGCGCCGGCTAAAATAATAATCGGCCTGCGGCAAAATCCAACCCTTATACCACTCTAAAACCCGATAAACCGCCACCGCCCGCGGCGCCGGCGCTGTCTTAGCCAAAACCTGGGCAGCCACTACCACCGCTGCCGGCTGATTATTAATTACTTGATTATAAGCGCGGCGCGCATAGAGCAAATTAAGCCCAACTATTAAAGATAATAAAAACGACAAAGGCCAAAATTTAAAATTAACTTGCTTGGTTTTTAAATAATTCAACAGCCAAAACAAACCGCTCAGCCCCAGGGCCAAGAGCAGAAAAAGCCAGCGGCGGCGGCTGTCAAATTTAAAAATATTAAAAACATCAACTTTCGCCAGCCAGTAATAAACCATCAGCGCATCAGCCGTCAGCGCCCAAATCATAATCGTTAAACCGCGCTTGGCCTTCAGCAAATCGGACAACCAATAAACAAACAACAACATCATGGGCGGAATGGCCGTAATAAGATACCAGCGCAGTTTGGTAGCCATGGCTGAGAGTAAAACTATAGATAAGACGAACCACAGCCAGGGCAATAATATTTTTTTTTCTCGCCTAAACCACAGTTTAAACGAGGTATAAAGCAAGGCCGGCCAAATCGCCATTTGCAACATCAGGTTGGCGTGATTAAAATAGTCAAAATAATAATGCCAAGGGCCGCTGTGATTTTGCAAAGGTGCGCCTAAGCGGCCCAATAGTTGTTCCTCGAAATAAACTTGCCAAAAAGCGCGGCCATGAACCAATAATTGTTGTAAGTGCCAAGGCAAAACTATTACTAACCAGACGCCAGCATAAGCCAGCCAATGTTTGGCTTTGAATTTTTTCCAGTTGCCGGACAAAAACAGATAAACCAAACTGATAATCAAAATAAAAACAGCCGAACCGCCGCGGTACATAAAGGCCAAACCGGCGGCCGCGCCCGACCAGGCCAAATATTTTGATTTTTGTTCGGACTTAACTAAATAATAAAAAGCCAACAAAGTAAAAAACAACAAACCGCCTTCCAAATCGCCGGAGCGAACCATATGCTGATAAAAAAAAGCCGGACTGATAAGCGTAAGCAAAGCCGCCAGCCAAGCCAAGCGCCGGTTGAATAATTCTTTGCCCAATAAATAAATTAAAATAACCGAGCCCAAGAGAGCGATAGCCGCCGGCAAGCGAATTGCCCATTCGCTAAAACCAAAAGCTTTAATAGATAGAGCCTCCAGCCAAAAACCTAATGGCGGTTTTTCAAACCAGGCTTCATTATTTAAAGACAGAGTTAATGAGGCTTGCTTGGCGGCCGCCTGGCTAATCAAAGCATAAATCCCTTCATCCCAATCCTGCAGACTGGCTTTACCCAAATTAAAAAATAATAACCAAGCGCCGACTAAGCCTAAAATCGCCAAAGGTAAAAAATCAGACCAATTAAACGTTTTATTGGTTTTTTTGAACATACTTAAATAATACCACAGCTAAGTTAAAATGAGTATTGCCGCCTTGACGTAATTGGCCGCTTATGCTAAAAAATAGGCAAATTATAACTAACTCTTTGACAACAATTTTGGAGATACCAATGTCTAAAAAAAACGATAGCAGTTTACCGACAATTGTCGCTTTATTGCCAAGAACCATGCTGAAAGCAGCTAAGGAATTAATTGAAAAAAAAGCCGGAAGACCCTTTAACTTCAAAGGCTTTGCCTGTAATATCCCCTGGGAAAAATACGAAAAAGCGTTTTTTAAAGCCTGCGAATCGGCTAATCTGGTTATTTTACACAACTGGGTCAGGTTTGGCAGTCCGCATGACGCCGAGTATTTGCCAGCCGGCATCGCCATGAAAATTATGGGCGCTAATGGCAAGGTTTTGCCGGAAACTTTAAAAGACAAAATTAAAGGCTTCTCTGAATTTGCCAGCTTCTGCCCTAAATTTGAAGGCCTTAATCCTCAAGCGAAAATTTTTGCTCTGCCCACAGGCGGCGTTTATGATGCGCCGATTCACAAAGTTGACGGCGTTAATAAAGTTTATTTTATCGCCGACGACGCCATCACCAAAGCCTTAATGGCGGTTTAGCTCTTTTTTAAAAAGGATTACTTTAACAGTAATCCTTTTTTAATTTTTAAATTTAATCAGCAAGATGTCGGGATCAGCCCCAACCCTGAGCGGCGGACCCCAAGTGCCGGCGCCATTGGAAGTAATAACCGTCATGTCTTTGTATTGATGGCGGCCGGAATCAAAGCCATGATAAACCAAATTGGTAATATAGTTGGCCGGCCAAATTTGTCCGGCATGGCTGTGGCCGGACAGCTGAAGGTTGATGCCAAATTCGTTGGCAATCTCCAAATTGCCGGGATAATGATTCAATAGAATTGACGGCTGGCTCTTGTCGCTGATTTGACTAAAGGCTGTCTGAAAACGAGCCTGATTTTTATCATTATGAATATTGAAGCCAAGCAAAGCGATAGCTTGTTTCAAACGACCCGGGTTGGAGCCTTCATGAAAATTAACCCCCACCAATCTAACGCCATCAATTTCCACCGACTCATCAGCCAGCACCCGCATGCCCAAATCTTTAACTACCGATAAATAAATATTCGGATTATTAAACTCTTCGTGGTTGCCGGTAATAAAATAAACTCCCAAGGGCGCTTTTAAGTCTTTGAAGGGCGCGGCCAAGTGGCTCAAGTCGCCGGCAACGCCGTCAAACAAATCACCGCCAACAAAAATAATGTCAGGCTTCAAAGCATTAACCCGCTCAGTCAGACGCCGGCTGAAAGCTTCTTTGTGAATTTGCCCAAGATGCAGATCGCTCAGCCAAACCGCAGTGCGTCCCTGCCAAACGGCTGGCAAATTAGGCAGGCTTACTTCGTAAGTCTTAATCTTAAGTTGATAAGTATTAATAATGCCATAAACCACCAATAAACAGGACAGGCTAACAAAAACAATCATTAAAGCGACAGTCGGCAAAGTAAAATTAAATATTTTAGCTACCAACCAGAACAACCAAAGCAAAATCGAAGCCACTAATAAAAAATTAACCAGCCCCAACCAGACGGCTGACACATAATAAACAATATTGGTCAGCCAATTATTAAATCGGCTGCCGGCGATTGAAGCCAAGACAAAAACCAGGGGCGCTGTTAAAAAACCGATGGCCAGCCAAATATTTTTAAAACCAAGCCAAGCCGACAAAGTCAGATAAATTACCCAATGAGCCGCCACCAAAATCGCTAAGACGATAAAGGCGACTAAAAGAAAAATTGGCCACATAATAATTTATTATAATTAATTTAAGCCCCAAAAACAAGACGATCTTAACGAAAATATTAAACTATGACATAATAAACTTAATAATTAATAAGCAAACTATATGAAAAAAATTATTCTATCAATTACCATAGCGTCAGTGGCTTTGGTGCTAAGCGGCTGTGGCTATGGCCAAAAAACAGCCACCACGCCAGCGGTAAGCAACCAGCCGGCAGTCCAGCCGGCAGCGCCGGCCGCCGCCACACCGGCGCCGACCAATAACGTCGTTAATCAGCCGGTTGCCGCGCCAGCGCCGGCAGTTAGCAATAAAACTGTTAATGTGAGCATCCAAAATTTTGCCTTTAACCCGACACCAGTCAGAGTCAAGGCTGGCGATACTGTTGTTTGGGTCAACGACGATCCGGCGCCTCACCAAATTAAAGCGCCCAGCTTTAATTCTCAAACCTTAAACACCGGCGATTCTTTCAGTTTTAAATTTACTACCGCCGGCACTTACGATTACGGCTGCGCGATTCATCCGTCCATGGCCGGTCAAGTAATTGTTGAATAATATGGCTATCAAAATTGCTTACTTTCTTATTTTCGGCCAACCGGTTATTGTCTACCTGGGGCTGTTGACTCTTGCCTCATTCACTATTACCGCTTATGTCGGTTTAAGCATCTACAAAGGCTGGCATGCCTGGCCCCTTAAACGACATTTAATGATGGTTAAAATTTCTTTCACTATCGCTTTGATTCACGCCACCTTGGCCCTGCTCACTCATCTAAAATTTTAGTCAAACTAAAATCGCTCCGACAAACATCGGAGCGATTTTTTATTATCCAAAATTAAGACCGGCCAAGCGTAATAAACATGGCGACTGCCGCTACGCCCATAACCGCAAAAGTAAGCCAAACCAAGGTTCGGGATAACCAGCCACTGCGATGTTTGCCCATGATTTTTTTGTTGCCGGCAATACGAGCGATAAAAAACAACAAAGGCACAGCCGCCACGCCATTAAAGACGGCGGTAAAAACCAAGGCTTTAATTGGATCAATGCCGATAAAATTAATACCCAAACCAATCAAGGTGGCGATAGTAATAACGCCGTAAAAACCATGGGCTTTTTTAAGCTTTAAATTTAAACCCTCTTTCCAGCCCAAGGCTTCAGACAAAGCATAAGAGGCGGAACCGGACAAAACCGGAATGCCCAAAAGGCCCAAACCAATGACACCGGTAGCAAAAATAAGCTTGGCCAGAAAGCCGGCATTGGGGAAGGTTTGTACCAGGGGCTCCAAAGCTTTGGCAGCGTCGGCCGCGGTTTTAACATCAATAATGCCGTTGCTGTGCAAAACTGTCGCCGCCACCACAATAATTGACCAAGTGGCCGCCTCGGAAAAAACCATGCCAACAATATTATCAATGCGCAAATTGCGGATAAAGTTTCTGCTTAGCTGAGGCTTGCCGTGTTTTAAAAGATGGCGTTCTTTTTCCTCCTCTACTTCTTCCGAGGCTTGCCAAAAAAACATATAAGGCGAAATGGTTGTGCCTAAAACGCCGGTGATGATAAACAAAAAAGCAAAATTAAATTCCAAATTTGGCACTAAGGTTGCTTTGAGCAATGTCCCCCAGGGCTGATGAATTAAAAAAACCGTCAAGGGGTAAGCCAGGAGCGATAAACAAAACCATTTTAAAACCCGCGCGTAATTTCGATAGGATAAAAATATTTCCAAAAATAAAATCAAGGCGGTAAACAGCAAAACAATCAAAGAAAAGTTAACCGGAATAATCAGCTGGATAGCGGCGGCCACCGCGCCGATATCGGCGCCAATGTTAATCGTATTGGCCACGAGCACCAAGCCAACCAAGCCGAATAAAACTTTGCGGCTGTAATGTTGCTTAACGACCGCGGCAATGCCCTTGCCGGTAACGGCGCCGATGCGAGCGCAAGCCTCTTGCACGGCCGCCATAAACGGCAACATAGCCAAGGCTGTCCAGAGCTGGCCATAACCGAATTGCGCGCCCGTTTGCGTGTAAGTGGCAATGCCCGACGGGTCATCATCGGCCGCGCCGGTAATCACGCCCGGACCCAAAATCTTAAAAAATCTTTTTATCTTAGCGCTGAGCCTTTTGTCGGTTTTTTGTTTAGTCATAATACAAAATATTATACCACAAATTTTCTCGCTTAGTAATTTTAAAAAATAAAAACTCCCTTTCGGGAGTTTTTATTTTTGCTTCGCGGGTGGGGATCGAACCCACGACCCACTGGTTACACTTATCCTAAAGTTTCCTAAAGGGGTGGACTATATCATCATCCACTTATCGGATGCAAGGCGCTTCCGCCCGAAAAAATTCGGGAGTACTCCCCGAAGGGATAGTCTCTGAACCTTCCCCAATAAAACATCGGAGCTTGGCTGCTGATTACCTTTTTTGCTTACGCAAATTTAGGCTTCCAGCAATTCACCTTGTTTTTCAACCTCAATCGCTTGAGGAAGCTGCGTATTATGTGTTCACAGCCAGTTGCTCTACCGCTGAGCTACCGCGAAATAGCTAATTATCAATTTACTTTTTATTCATGGCTTCATCAAGCCACTTCCTACCTTGGCCAGACTTCAAAAATTTTTCTCTTTTCAAAGCCTCGTTTTTAGTAATAAATGATTCCTGATGAATTAAAATCCATGGCTTATTTTGACTTGTAAATTTAGTATTACCACTGTTATGTTCCAACAAACGAACCTCAGGTTGTTTACTTGAAGAGCCGACATATCTTTTGCCGTTTCTCAAACTTTTTAAAACATAGATAAAATACATATTTTAAGGTACAGCCTCAGCCGAAGGCTGATCCGCCTTTGGCGGAAGTTGCTCTACCGCTGAGCTACCGCGAAATAATTTATTTGTTAATAAAAAGAGCTTTGGCTAATATAACAGACTCTAAACCCCAAGTCAAGGGGATAAAAAAAGATAATTTTAAATTTATAAATTAAAAATTATAAATTCTAAATTAAATTAGTAGTCTTTTAACTTCTTAATGCCTGGTAATTTCTGAATTTTCTCAATGGCCTTGGCTTCAGCTATGGCGGACTTGTCCGCCCACCCAAACTTTAATAATCCTTCAATTTCTTGATTCCTGGCAATTTCTGAATTTTCTCAATGGCCTTGGCTTCAATCTGGCGGATGCGTTCACGAGTAACATCAAACTCCTGGCCGACTTCTTCCAAGGTGTGAGCTACGCCATCAATCAAACCAAAACGCATTTCCAAAATTTTCTGCTCGCGCGGACTCAGTTTGGAGATAATTTCATGGACATAATCCTTCAACAGGCGCAAAGCCGCTTCGCGATCCGGAGTGACACTCTTAACATCCTCAATAAAATCTTCCAGGGTTGAATCCTCGTCGTCATCGCCAATGGTTGTGCCCAAAGAAATGGTATCTTGGGAAATTTTCAAAATGTAGCGCACCTTATCAATGTTCTCGCCCATCTCGGCGGCAATTTCTTCCGGCAAGGGTTCGCGGCCCAAAGATTGGACCAGCGAGCGCTGAATTTGTTTGCACTTATTAATCGTTTCCACCATATGAACCGGGATGCGGATGGTGCGCGACTGGTCGGCCAAACTTCTGGTAATGGCTTGGCGAATCCACCAGGTGGCATAAGTGGAAAATTTATAACCTTTGCGATATTCAAATTTTTCCACGGCGCGGAACAAGCCGATATTGCCCTCTTGAATCAAATCCAAAAGCGACAAGCCTTTGGAGCCGGCAAATTTTTTGGCGATAGACACAACCAAGCGCAAGTTGGCTTCAATCAAGCGGCGTTCGGCGCGCTTATCGCCGACTTCTTTGCGTTTGGCCAATTCAATTTCTTCTTCGGTTGAGAGCAAAGGCACTTTGCCGATTTCTCGCAGATACATTTGGATGGAATCGGCTGAC
>JAKAEX010000022.1 GCA_021819805.1 bacterium
TCATTAATTGCCATGGCGGGCGAACCTTTGCGATAAAGCATTGAATACTTGCCCTTCCGACTATCAATTGCCACCCTGTTAGAACCGGGCGCAACTGGCAGCTTGATCGGAGCTACGCCATCCTGATTGGACAAATCAAATTGCCAGACTTCATCAACGTTGGGGAAAGCATCTTTGTCCCAAGTCATCACCCAGCGGCTGTCTTGGGCATACCTGTCATCAACATTCCAGTAATCATCAAAGTTTTCATCCATTGGCACCGCTCTAATGCGATACTCAACCACTTTGCCAATTGGCATGCCGGCAACGGTTTCGCCTCCGTCTTCGTTTTCGTTTTCCGGCGCCAAACCTTCACGCAAGAGTTTTAAAGTCGGCACGGCTGTAATATCAGCTACCCACAAAACTCCGATGACATCGCCGGTTAGGCTATCCTCCTCAACCTGGAAAACTTGGAAGGGCTTGCCTTCCATGTCAGGGGCTGTGCCATAGTCAGAACCTTCGTCTTCCTCCAGCTCAGCCACGCTTGGTTTGAGTTTGCCTTGCCTCAACCAATTGGTATCGGCTGAAAAATAATAAGGCAGGTCGGGATTGTTGCCGTCAATTTGCTGACGAAAAAGCCAATCCACATCCACACCGCCATCGCCATTATTCCTCACGATGTCTCTCGCTCCGGAACATGACGCCATAAGCCAGACTGACATCAGAGCCAGTATGACCAAAAAAACTTTTTTCATCATTTACTCCTTCTATTTGTTGTTGAAGATTTTTTTGGCTCATTTTTATCAAGCAGACAGCCAAAGTCAAAGCTAATGCCAAGAACTGAGCGCCCAAAATGGGTGCCGGTGGCTCCAGCCTGATAATTAAAATAAATTCTGCCAACCGGACGGTTATTCCAATATGGTTCAATAAAAGCTCCAAGCTCTGTATAGAATTTGGAATTTTTTAAATCATACTGATTATAACTAGCTGTTAGGCCAAGCGGTACCATAAACTTCTGCGACAGCCTTACATCAATCAAGGTTAATTCGCCGCCCAAACTGATTTTTTGCGGCAACAACTCAAGATTAACCGGCTTTTCAGCCCAAAATGACTTGTCTTCCTTGAGGGGCATTTTACCCGACAAATAAAGACTGGCATCATTAAACCAAATTGACTTAGGATTAAGCCGATCGGCATAAGGATGAAACAGCAAACAGCCCGAGAGAGAATGACTGAACAAAGTTTGAGTTAAGCCATTGGCAAACTTGCCGTAAAGATAATTTTGCCCATAACCCAAACTGAGCCTATACTGGAGACCGGGCTTGCTTAATTTAAGCACACCGCCCGCCTCCCAATTAACTGCCGGTTCATTATATTGAGCATTCTTTGACTGTAAACCGCCGCCTTGAGCTTCGGCAAAAGCGCCGACACTCCAACCGGCGCCCGGCTTGCCGCTCAAACGGAAAAGATATTCCATGTGAGCTCCAAGCAAGTAGCCCTGCAAAGTTTTATCCCAAAATTTCAAAGCGCTTACTTCCACCAAATAATTTTGGTCGTAATAAACACTGGTCGGGACCGTTGATTTGGCGCTTCTTCTGGACCGCTTAGCGGTCTGCGCCTCAGCTATTTGGATTGAAAGCCAAACAGCTATTAAAACTACAAACAAAAAACGCAGTTTCATGACTGCCTCCTAATAAGTGAATAATTATATATTTAATTTTAAAACTACTATCATTTTCTTTAAAAACTTGCCGCTCGCCCAAGACAAGCGGCAGGTTTCTAAAGACAAAGTTTATTTAACAATTAAAATTCTTGATGCCAATCCGGCTTTGACGCCGTCGGCGCCACGAAGTCAAAAGGCAAAGCCTCTTCAACTAAGCGATAGTTCTCGGCCGCTTCTGGCTGCTGATGTAAATTAAATTGATTCAATTGCGAATCCTCAGCCTGCCAATCTGTGGCGGCCAAAGCGCGCCGTTCAAATAAAGTCGCTTCCGGAAACAAATAAATAAACGACAGAGCGAAAATCAAGCCCAAGAGCAAAGACAAGCCGGCGTTGATTAACAAATTCGGTTTAACCGGATAAGAGGAAGTAATCGGTTCGTCCAACAGTTTGATGGCGACTTTATCGCCCAAACCGTGATAGTTGCCGTTTTGCGTGATTAAAATATTGCCGACAGCGCGAGCGATTCTTTCGGCCTGATCGCGATTCGGATGATAGGCGGTTACGGCAATAATGCCGGTATTGGCCACCGGTTTAACATCAATTGTCTTGGCCCAAGTCTTGGCCATTTTCTTGTTGGTGTTGCCAAAATAGCTGGCATCAACACCCAAGCCGGTGCCCAGCACCTGATTTAAAAACGAGGTTGAATAAGACACCTTGGATAAAATTTCACTCAAGTATTCATTGGCTCTGGTTGTGGTATAAGGATCAACCGCGCCGCTGGCATCTTGCACCACCAGCAAACGCAAAGACGAGCTGTATTTCAAGGGCTGAACCAAGGTCAAACCAAGGCCGACCACGAAAAACAGGCCCATGAAAATCAGGACGGTGGTAAGCTTGGTTTTAATCAAGTAAATAAAAGTATTTAATTCCATAGATTTATAATAATTTAATAGTATAAATTAGCATAATTAATATAATCTGTCAATTATTCCCTGCCCGCCAAAGCACCCGCCAGTAATTATCTAAAAAATAGCTTAAATTAAACAAAAAATTATGCTTTATTGACAAAAAACAGCCAAGCAAGCAATAATATTATAAACCGATTAATTGATAGCTACCTAAAAAAGGAGGATTATAATGTATAATTTGGGGAGGATTAATGTCTTGCTATTTGAAAAAATAGACGACATTAAGCAATTTTTAGCAAGCAAAACTGCTGCTGAAAAAAAACGCATTATCTTTGCTTACCGCGACAAAGCTGACGGCCCCTGGTATGGCGTCAATCATCTTACCGTCAAAGACATAGATCTTTTAGACAAAAATTTTAGTCAAATGTTAGTTGCCACAGCTTGGTATTGCGAGCGCGAGACCTAATCATTTAAAAACAAAAAAAGGAAACCATCACGGTTTCCTTTTTCTTTTTGTTTGAAAAATTTATTTAAAGTATGCTTCAATAATCAACAGCCAAACCAAACTCGTGACAATAATGCCGGCCAAAAAACCGCTCAAAGAGCTGGCAAAACATTTACCCCAACAAACTTTATATTTTGAAGGCTTCTCCTGCGGGTTAATAAACTGGCTGGAAATAGGACCGAGCTTTTTATTATTGACCATATAATTTCCTTTTTTAAAATTATATCACAATTCAAAACTCGCTACAACAAAATTATAAGCTTTTCAAAATTTCCAACAGTTGCTCATGCACCAAGCCATTGGAAGCCAAGACGTCTTTGCTGCCCAAGCTCCACTCCCCGCCTTGCCAGTCGCTCACTTTGCCCTTAGCCTCTTTGACCAACAAAATACCGGCCGCCACATCCCACAGTCTGGCGCCGGGAATAGCGATTGATTCCATCCGGCCGGCCGCCACGAAAGCTAATTCCAAAGCGGCGCTGCCCAGCTGGCGGCAATCAAAGTTATGCAGTTTTTGATATTCAAAATATTTAATAGCCCGCCTAATATCTTCTTCATTATAGCCATGGCAGAAAGCGTTGATAACTTTGCCCGAGCTGATTGAGGAAACGGATAAAGGCTTGTCATTAAGCCAAGCGCCCTCCCCGCTTCTGGCCACATAAAACTCATCCAGCATCGGCGCGTAAATTAAAGACAAAACAATTTGTCCCTGATACAGCAAGCCAACCGAGATGCACCAAAAAGGATTATGCATGCTGAAGTTGGTTGTGCCATCCAGCGGATCAACCGCCCACAGCCAATCGGAATCAACATTATTATTGCCGGCTTCTTCCGACAAAATCGCCTGACCGGGAAAATTAGTTCTGATGGCTTCCATTAAAATTTTTTCCGATTCCAAGTCATGCGCCGTTACCAATTCGTGCTCTGATTTAAGCTTGGCGTCCAAACGGGAAAAAATGGCAAATTTATCTTTCAACATTTTGCCGGCCTGCCTGATAGCCGGTTCAATTTTTGTTTGGCACTCTTTAAGCTCAATGGGTGTCATATATTTGTTTATTTAAATTTTACTGGTATTGCCAGCCGCCCTTCATTGGCCGGCAAACCGGAAGGATTATCTTTGCTTAAAATTAATTTACCGGTAGAACCGCTCAGCGGCTGTTTAAATTTCAACTCGGCGGTAAACGGCACAAAATCTTCAGTCATCCAGTCGCCTTGCGCTCGCGCCGTGCCCCGAGCCAATTCATGACCGGCTTCGTCCAAGAGCTTAATTGGAAAAACAGCTTCAAAAAACCAAAAGCCTTGAGCCTCGCCTTTAATCTTCAACGGGCTCTCAACAACTTGATTAAGCGTCGGTTCAGCCACGCGCAAGCCAACAGCCAATTTTTGTTCGGCAGTGGCGCCGGGCGTTGATGAGGCCGGCTGTTCAATAGTTGGCGCGATAACCGCTTCTTGCTGCCAAAAGAAAATGCCAATCGCCAACAGCAAGCTAAAGCCGGCCAGCCAAAAAAGTAATTTCAATTTCATAGCCATCAAGCTAAGTATAGCAAAATAACGGCTTTTGTGAAGCCGTTATCCTGCTGGGGGGAACTTTATTAATTATATTATTCTATTGTTGTTTAGCTATTTAGTTGGCGGCTACGGTATTGGTCTTTGAAGTTTTCTTGGTCCAACCTTTCTTCAAGCCTTTCTCGCCGCTCTCGTTTTTCTTAACTATTTTTTTGTTGGGGTTGGTGTTAAGATTCTTCGTCTTGGCCACTTTAACTATGCCCAATTGCTGGCCGATAGTCTGCGCTTCGCTGTATTTTCCCTCTTTCATTAATTGTTTGTACTGAACGTACTGGGAAAAATTATCAGCCGTTATCTTTTTGGCTAAAGGATTGTTGGCGCCGATGGCTTTAACCCAAGCGCTGTAGTCCCCGGCAGTCAAAGCCGCTTGAATAGCCGCTTGCTTGGCGGTCTTCTTTGGAGTTTGCGTGCCGGCATTTTTGCCAACCTCTTTATAAGGAACGTTGGTGGCGGCCAAAGCTGAACCGCCTATCGTCAATAATATAGCTAAGGCTAAGAAGCCTATGGCTGTCTTTTTCATAATTTTTATTGGCTGTTCGCCAATAAAATTAATTATTCGCGATCAGCCGAGTTAGTTTCTGAATTATCTTTTGGGCCCTTCTGCTTATTAATACGCTCCTCATCAACTTTTCTTTCATCATGTTTATCAGCCTCTTTTTTCTCAGGCTGCTTGTCATTAAGCTTGACGCCCTGAACCTGGCCGGCAGCGGCCTTTTTGTTATTGGTCTTTGTTTCAAGATGGCAGCCAACTTTATTAAGCGAACAGGTTTTAATCTGTTTGGCCTTAAACTTCTTGGCATCGCCTGAACCGAAAACCTTTATTTTTTTACCCAATCTTTGCTCGGGCGTCGGCGCATCCGGTTCTTGTTCAAATTCAACTTGCCAGGTCTTGCCGCTGGCGTCTTCCAAAATAACGCTATCCGGTTTTTCTTCAACCACTTTGCCGGAAATCAAACCGCGTTCCGGCTTATTCCAAAAACCTTCTTGGTCGGTTGGCGCCAATAAAAAGCTCGGCAAATTCGGCGACAAAACTTCGTCCAATTCTTCGGCCAAGCCCGAACGTTCCAAGCCGAAAGCCAAACCGGAAGTTAAAATTAAAACCGTCAGCAAAATCCAAATCGGTTTCCAGCGATAAGCGTTTTTAGTATGATGTAAATTGTATTCGCCAAACAGCGACAAGCCCAAACCGGCCGCCAGCCAAGCTAAAGGCAAAGCGCCGATGGCTAAAGACAGCCAGCCGCCATTATACTCGGCCCAAGCCCAGTCATTGGTATTAAAACTATTAATAACCAAAGCCAAGGACAAGCCGCCGGCGACAACTGTCAAACCTGCCGCTAGCCACCACAAACTATTTAGCAGTAAAAACTGCCAACGCGGCCGTGGTGACAAGCGACGCTGTTTGATCTCGTTTAAAATTTGCTCACTAATCTGTTCCATAGTGGTGTTTTAATTCTTCAGCCAACAGTTTTTTGCCGCGATTAATCAAGGTGGCAATGGTGCCGGCCGGCTTTTTTAAAATATCGGAAATTTCTTTATAATTTTTTTCTTCCAAAAATTTCAAGATTAAAACTTCCCGATATTTTAAAGGTAAGCGCGCCAAGGCCTCGGCAATCAATTGCCGATCCAAGCCGCGGCTAACCTCGTCCGCCACATCAATTTCCGCCGTTAATTCCTGCCAGTCGTTTTCGTCCAAACTGATGCTAAAACCGCGCGCTTTAACCTTGCGCCAAGAGCTGATCGCCTGATTGTGAGCAATGCGATAAATCCAAGATGAAAACTTCAAGTCGCCATCAAACTCGTTCAGGTTCAGATAAACCTTAACGAAAGCCTCCTGTAAAATATCTTCAATGTCTTCGCGATTCAAATTGAACAAGCGCTTTAAGTAAGCGGTAAGCTTAGCTTCATATCTTTTAACTATCTGGGCGAAAAAGTCGCTCTGCTTTAAAGCTAAAGCCACCAGCTCCTCATCGCTTTTGTCGCGATAATCCTGGATTTGCTCCATATAATAAATACGCCTCCGGGCGCCTAAAAAATTCAAATAAGCCCCTAAAAAAACTAAACCGCTCAGGGCGGTTTAGGGTTTTAGTAGCGCAGGCTCGCAATGGTCTTGCCCTGCTTTTTGGCCTGCTTCTTTTTGGCTTGTCTTTTTTTCTTATACATAAAATAAAGTAAATTGCTCAAACAGCTTAGCATAGACCAATAAAAATGGCAACAAAAAAAGCCAAAATTAGGCTAAACCGCCAGCTATTGACATATCAGATGATTTATGTTAGTCTATGGGAACTTACAAAAATAGTTCTTATTATTACTTATTGATCAGGAGGAAAAATTGAAAAAGCTTGAAAAATTCAAGAGCTTAAGCGAAGACGAAGCCCAAGCGCTGTTGGCCGACAAAGAGATTACCAATCTTGTTCACAAGATTGCTAAACTGGCTTATAAGACCAATGCCAAAAAGATAATGGAAGACAGCGCGGACAAGTTGGAAAATGAAGAATCATTCAACCTTGATTGCCAAAAATTAAAAGAGCTTTTGGCCGCCAAGGGCTACTCTGTCCAAGGGAACAATCATTCCTTTTATGTAAATTTCATTTACAAAGTGGATAAGAAAATCCTAAATCAATAACCAATAAAGGAGACAAAAAAAATAGGGAACTTTTAATTAAGTTCCCTTTTTATTTCAGCCAAATCAATAAAGATTTCTTTGGCCCACAGAGTAATGCTTTCCCTTTGATTAAGGTAGATACCCTTAGGTAAAATGCCTTTATTGTATCGGCATTGATTAAGCAAATAGCGATTGATGATTTTGATTTCATCCATCAAAGCATTGTGCTTAATGGTTCTGGCGGAATCAATTCTGGCGATTTCAGTCAAATCTTCTTTGCCGTGATTAACCAAATTGAATTGTCCAACCAATTCAACGTATTCGCCGATGTATTCAAACAAGCTGTTAAGCAATGTTTTCAACATGGCGTTGTTGCGGTTATCTTCCCAAATTTTTTTAATGGTTTGGACGGCGGCGGAATAATTTTCCACGATGGCCAAGTTCACTAATTCTTTGGTTGATAATTCGCCATGAATTCCATAGCTGGAATTTCTTAAAAATTCTGATGGTGACATTGCTAATTCCCTTTTTTATTGTTTATTTAATATTTTTCAAGAACAAATCAAAGCTTTATTATATTATAATTATAGCATAAATAGTAAAAAATGTCAATAGAATTGACATTTTTAGGCTAAAATAAGGAAAAAAAATAGCCCAACTTCTTTTAAGAAGCTGGGCTGGTCTGTTTAAAAAAATCAAAGGCAAATTGATCGGAAATGATTTCCGGCCAGTCATAAACTCGCTTAAATAGTCGTTTAAGACTGTCTTGAAAGCCAAATCCCGGGCTTAGGTCAAAGGTTGAAAAGTTCAACAACCTTTTAGCCAGCGGGCGTCCAAACTTATACTTGCTATGGACTACCTGATTAACCTTGCCGGCGCAATCTTTGTTTTGGCAAAACATCAGATCATCGTCAACTTTAAGGCCATAAGAATACTGGTTTACCAAGGTAATATACCTTACTTGCTCATGACCGCAATGCGGGCACAGGCTTTTTATTTTCTGCTTGGGGGCAAGCTCCTCACCGGCGGCCAGATAATACTCCAGGTGCTGTTGTAAGGGCTTTTTGTTGCTCATACCGCGACTATATTTTAAATAATCGCTAAGCTCCATTTGGCGCTGAACATAGGGGCTCAGACTGAAGCTTTTACAAATAATAGTTTGGAAAATACCATATAAAGATTGGTGCTTTTCAAACATCAGACGGGGCAAACTGGCGCCGGCATTATTACCATATTTAAAGTAATAAATGCTTTCCGGCTGCCAAAATTCTTGATTATTCATCAAAAACCTCCAATTTATTTAACATTTAAAAGTTCAATTTAACTGTTTATAATATATCATAAACAGGCAATTTTGTCAATAGTGTCCCCCTTGTCATTCCAGGCGAAGCGAAGCGGAGACCTGGAATCCAGGGGTTTACTTATTATACGCTTATACAGCAGAAGTATATTTATCTTATTATTAAGCCTTTTTAAACCTAACCGAAAAGACCGGCTCGTATTTATTATTATATTCATCAACCACGCCCACTGTCTCCCCCTTCATTAGTTGGGTTAAGGCAATATCAGCCAGCATTTCTCGATCAGACACAATATCGGTTTTAATGGCGTCCAGCTGATCCAATTCCGAACGAAACTCCGAACGCAAAGAATCTTCAAACTTCTTCTTCTTTTCCTTCAAAACTTTAAGCTCCTCCAAGACATCTTGATATTCGCGCGAGTTGGCCTGAGCCTCGCGATAGATTGATTTCAGGGTTTTTTGCTCTTTTTGCTTGTCTTTAATGCGGTTAAAGATTGATTGGGCGTCATTCATAGTTAAAGATTAATTTATTATTCACACTCGGAGCATTATAGCACTTTTTTCTTAAATTCGTCTAAACAGGCAAAAAGATTGGGCTTTTGACCGCTTATTGACAAGCCTTGCACTATGTGCTATACTTACAAAGTAATAAATTATTTTAGAAAAGTCGTCGAGTTTCAAAAAAATTTTTCATTTACAACAGTGAGATGGCTGCAAAATTCCGTTTACCGTAATCTGTCTTTTTTGCCCGAGACTTCGTCAGATCGGCGCAAAATGATTTTTACCGTAGTTCTACTACGCCTCAAATCATTTTGCTGGTCTTCCTCGTCTCAGCCAAAAAATCCTAAATTTCGCTTAAAAGTAATTTTGCAGCCATCTCAACTTATTAACTTAGTTTCTATCGTATGAACGGAGTAATCAAGAAAAAGACTGACAAGGGTTTTGGTTTCATCACCCCTGAAGGTCAAGACAAAGATTTATTCTTTCACAGCAACTCTTTGGTTGGCGTCACTTTTGACGAAATCCAAGAAGGAGACAATGTGACTTTTGAAAGCGAAAGTTCCCCTAAGGGCATGAACGCTGTCAATGTGCAAAGAGCTTAATATCTTTCTCAAAAAAAACTCCCCACCTTTGGTGGGGAGTTTTTTTGTTTTTAATTTTATTCAACCAGCAAAACGCCGATCTGGCCTTTCATGCGGTGATAGCCGTTGCCGACCGAGCAATAATACTCAAAGGTGCCTGATCTGTCAGCCGTAAAAGTA
>JAKAEX010000023.1 GCA_021819805.1 bacterium
CGGCCAAAGCACCCTGCAAACCAATGGCCAATAAGAGCACCGCTAAAAATTTGTTCAAACTCAAGCGGCTGGAAATAATCAGCCAAGCCAAGCTGGCGCCCACGGCCAATCTGGCTAAAATAAATAAAGTAATCAGGCGGTCGCCGGCGACAAAAATTGACCAGCAAGTAAAAAATAATAAGCCCAAAGCTATCAGCCAATAAGCGCGCAAGTCAAACTTGTTGCTTATTTTTTTATCCAGCATTACTGATAAGGTCGCAAACAGCAAGGCGGCCAAAATTAATAAATCCAGGCCGTAAAGCGAGATACTCAAATATTCATACGGCCCTTGCTTGAGTTGGCCGGCTTCAATAATATAGCGAGTTTGCCAAGGCAATAAAAAAACAGCGGCCAGGGTAAGCCAATCGGCGATTTGTCTAAATTTGTTGCTCATAATTAAGTTGCTTTAATATGGCTTGATGGCGTTCGTAAAAATATTGCCGTCTGTCGTTTTCATGAAATTTTAACATGGTGTCGGAAATGATAACTCGGCTGTCGTCAGCTTTGGCCAAGCTGGCGGTGTTGGTGGCCATTTTGGCTAATTGTATTTTTTTAGCCAGGGTTTCTAAGAGGTCGCCCAGCCGCGAAGCAAACCAAAGGCGGTTAAAGGCTTGGCCAAGTTTAAGCAAGGAATTGTCTTTAAGGCAGAGAGAAGGGTTAACTTGCCGGCTTTGGCAATTTGGCAATTTATCATTCAGCCAATTGTTGGCCTGCCAGAACTTATCATAATTATCCGAGCCGTAAAGCGGCAAGAGCCAGGCCAGCCAAGCGTAAAAATATGGATCATCAGCCAAGGTGACTGATTTCAAATCTAAGGCGGCTTCGCTGATATAAAAGCTTAGGCACAAGCGGTTGGCAATTTTTCGGCCATGCCGGCGTTGGCCGAGCAGATGAGTCAAACCGGTTACGAGCAGCCTGGTTAGCCATAGCCTTTGTTGTTGGCTGATGATAAAAATATCAATATCGCTTGTGGCGGTGTAATAAAAATTATTACAGACGGCAACCATTTTCAGACCGGGCAGATAACGCAATTTTTTAATGGCTTTGAGGGCGATTTTATTTTTCTGGTTGGCCAGATTGTAAGTGGCTTTTCTTTGGGCGACCAGCTCATCGCGGCCGGCCAAAAAATAAAAACCCTGGCTTTCGGCAATAGCCGGCGGCAGGGTTTTTAAACTGGCCATGATTTGCGCCAGGTCGGTTTTAACCGGCGACAAGCGCCATAATTCCCAGGCGGTTAGGGGATAGTTGAAGAGGTCGAAGAAAGCTAAGGTGTTAATGATGTTTTGAGAGGCTTCGGACATAGCGGCAAAATTTTTAATTATGGCGTCGCTGCGCGACCTTTAATTTATAAATTAAAGATTTTATTCCAAATTAGGTTTTTCCAATAAAATTACTTCCACCTGTTCTTCGGTTTTGGCTATCTTGGCCACGTCTTTATCAATTTTTTTAAATTCTTGGCTGGCGTGGTTGTAGTGGTTGACGGTGGTGGACAGGCTTTGGCCCAGCTTGCCCATAAATTCATCATAGGCGCCGAGATGGCGGGACAGTTTTTCCACATTAGCCATAATTTCTTTGGCGCTGTCTTCAATTTGCATGGCTTTTAAGCCTTGCAAGACGGTTTGTAAATAAGCCAAGAAAGAGGTGGGCGAGACCAAGACAACTTTTTTATCAATGAAGGCGTAGTCAATTAAGTTGCGGCTGTTAATGCCGCCGATGCGGCCGACCAGCAAGTCGTAATAGATGGCTTCCGAGGGAATAAACATAAAAGCAAAGTCCAAAGTTTTTTCGGCCGGTTTGATGTATTGAGCGGTTTCGTCAATGCGGTTTTTCAGGTCTTGCTTGAAAAGTTTTTCCCACTTGTCTTGGCTGTCGGCGTCTTTGGCGTTGATTAATTTTTCATAATTTTCCAAAGAAAATTTGGAGTCAATCGGGATAATATGATTTTTTAAAATAACCACCGCATCAACAATTGAGCCGTCCTTAAATTTGTATTGCATTTGATAGGCGCCGGGCGGTAAAACATTTTTTAAAATTTCTTCCAAAAAATATTCGCCCAAGACGCCGCGCTGTTTGGAGTTTTTTAAAATATCCTGCAAGTTTTGCAGCTGGCCGGAAAAATTCATAATCTGCTTGTTGGTTTCGTCCAGCTTGGTCAGCTTTTCCGTCACGGCGTTGAGATATTCGCCGGATTCTTTGCTGATGGCCTGGATGATGCGGGTGGTTTGGCTGAATTGGTCGCGGTTAACTTCATGAACTTCTTTTAATTTGGCATCCATGGCTTGTCGCAGTTCACTGTTTTGTTCGCTCAGATAGCCCAAACGTTCGGCCAAAGCCGCTAAGGTTTGGCTGTCGCCAGCTTGGCTGTTTCGGCTTAGTTTGATTAATAAAAAAATCAATAAAGCCACGGCAATTAGCAAAATAATGAGAATGAAGTAAAGCATAGTTTTAGGCGTTTTTATCTTAACAATAAAAAGGGTCAGAGGCAAGGTTTAAAATTGTTGAACACTATGGCGACTTCGTGTTATAATATTTGATATGATAAAAAAGTTTTATAAGCAACCACTGAAGTGGAAAGTTTTAAATATAGTTTTAGTTGCCGCCTTGTTGATAGCCGCTTTCTTTCTGGGCCAATATGTGGCCGGCAGAAACCTAACTCAGGCTGAAGCGAGCTTATTACAATTAAGCGCCACCAATAAAGAGGGCCAAAAAGGTTTTGATGATAAATTATTTTGGGAAGTTTGGCAAACTGTCTCCACTGTGTTTGTTGATCGGGATAAAATTGACGACAATAAACTGTTTCATGGAGCTTTGAAGGGCTTGGTGGAATCAACCGGCGATCCTTATTCGGTTTATATGACACCGGAAGAGAATAAAGAATTTGCCACTGATATGTCCGGCAAATTTGAGGGGATTGGCGCTGAGATTGGCTTGAAGGATAACATCATCACCGTTATTTCACCTTTGGAAGGTATGCCGGCTGAAAAAGCCGGGTTGAAGGCCGGTGACCAAATTTTGAAAATTGACGGCGAATTAACCATGGGTTTCAGCGTTATGCAAGCGGTTGATAAAATCAGAGGCCCCAAAGGCACTCAAGTCAAACTAACCATAGCCAGAGAAAAAGTTAATGAGCCTTTGGAATTTGCCATCACGCGCGACGTCATTACCATCAAAAGCGTTAAAACTGAATTAACCAAGGACGATATTTTCATTATTCGCGTGTCCAATTTTAACGATGATACCGACACTTTATTTAACCAAGCGGCTGATCAGATTTTAAACAAAAAACCCAGAGGCATTATTCTTGATTTGCGCAATAACCCTGGCGGTTATTTGGAGTCATCAATTATGATGGCCAGTAAATGGATTAATAATGATACCGTGGTCATGGAGCGTTATGGCGACGGCAAGATTAATACTCACAAAAGCGTGGGCGAGCCGGTGTTTGATAAGATTAAGACCGTGGTCTTGGTTAATCGCGGCAGCGCCTCGGCCTCGGAAATTGTGGCTGGCGCTCTGCAAGACTATGGCTTAGCCACAATTGTCGGCGAGAAAACTTTCGGCAAAGGCTCGGTTCAGATTTTGAAAGAATTATCGGATGGCGGTTCAATTAAAATTACTGCCGCCAAATGGCTGACGCCCAAAGGCAAATCCATTGACCATCAAGGTATTACGCCTAATGTTGAAGTGGTGGAAAAAGCCGACAGTAAAATTGATTTAGCCAAACAAAAAGCGATTGAGATAATTAAACAAAACCAATGAGCAACTTTAAGCCAAGTCTTTTAAAGGGCATGAGAGCCAGAACCGGCTTTTCCCTGATTGAATTGGTGGTGGTTATTTCCATTATCGCCTTGATGTCGGCGGCCGTTTATTCCAATTATTCGGCCATTGATAATCGGGGTAAGCTTTTGTCTGTGGCTTCTAAAACCAAAGAAGATTTAAATTTGGCTCAGACCTATTCTCTGGGCGGCAAAGCTAACGGCGCAGGGAGTGGGCCAAAAAATGTCTTTACCAAAGGTTGGGGTGTTTATTTTAATCGAAATTCCAACAAGTATGTAGTTTTTTCCGACTTAAACGGCAATGGCCTTTATGATTATCCGACTAAATTATTGATTCATGGCAACGAAACCGTGGCCGCGGGCACTTTTACCGACAGTTCAATGCTGGCTAATGTGGTAACGGTTGACCACGCCACTCAAGTGGCATCTCCCGGCCGGCCGGTTGGTACTAGTGGCTATTGGGTGTTTAATGGAATCAGTAATAATTTACAAGTGCCTTATAACACGGCTTATGACGTGGCCGCTGAAGATTTTGCGATTGATTTTTGGTTCAAGGCCTCCAGTACCGGTTCACAAAAAGCTTTATTTTATAAAGGCAATGGCGCCGGCACCCAAACTTTTGCTATTTATAAAGACGCCACCGACAAAATGAATGTCACAGTTTATGATACTGGCGGTGTGGCCTATACAATGGCCCAAATTAGTGGCCGAGCGACCATTGATACCAATTGGCATCACTTTGCTTTAGGCAGAGTGGGCAATACCATGGCCATGTTTATTGATGGAACGGCTTACGGCAAAGTTTGGGTTAAAAATTTAACGGTTCGCACTCAAAACGCCAGCATCTATATTGGCAGCGACGACAGCAAGGCTAACGGCTGGGACGGTTTGATTGATGAAATTAGATTTTCCCGCGGCAATGGTCGCTGGATTCAATATTTTAATACGCCCGGCGCCGCTTATGGCAATGACGATGAGAATTTTAAAGAAATCAAATTGCCGCCGGGCATAGTCTTTGAGCGGCTTTACGCCGATACCACGGCGGTTAATGAGTTGAATGTTTATTTTAATCCCACAACTTATTATCTGTGGGTTAATGGCGCGGTAGCAACCGACTCGGCTAAAATTAAATTTAATAATGCCGGCGCCGAGAACACCGGTTCAACCATTGACTCGCCGAAATTTTTGAAAGTTATGCCTTCAGGCTTGGTTAAGTGGAGCGCTAATTAATTTTTATGTCCATTATTCGGATGCTTAATAAAAAAATCGTCAAAGGTTTTTCGCTCCTGGAAATCATGGTGGCCATCTCTTTGCTGGCCGTGAGTTTGGTGGCGATTATCAGCGTCGGCACTAAAATTTTGCAAGTTGAACACGTGACTGAAAATGATTTTATAGCCAAAGGTTTATTGGTTGAGGGTTTGGAAATCGCCAAGGCGGTTAGGAACTCTAATATTAATAGTTTGCTGCCTTTTTACACCAGTTTAACCGTTGCTTCGCCGACCGAGGGCACGGTTTATAATATGAGAATAGACTATACCGGCACGGCCAATTCCGTAAGTTCTTTGACCGATCCATCAGCTCAATTATTGTATAATTCAGCCACTTTTTATCAATATGTCAGCGGCACGCCGGCCATTTTTTACCGCATGTTGAAAACTACCTATCATATGGGAACAAATATAGTTGCCAAGGATTGGTTGGATGTTGAATCGCAGGTTTACTGGTCTGATCGCGGCCGAGGCTCAACCCAGAAAATCAGCACAACTCTTTATAACACATCTTATCTTCATTAATTATGTTAAAGCGGTTTTTAAACAATTTAAAAAATTTCCGCCGGCTTAATGGCCGAGCCAAGGGTTTAACCTTGATGGAATTATTGGTGGCGCTCGGTTTGGCCGCGGTTTTAATTTTGGTAGCTACGAGAACTTTTACTAAAGTAAGCGACATCCAAGACCGAACACGGGATTTACAAAATATTGAAGGCGATTTGCGTTATGCTATGAATGTTTTTGCCGATGAAGTTAAATATGCCAAGCCGCATCCGGCGGCTGATGTTCCTTGTGGCGGCGCCGGCTGTTCCAATGTTTATTTTTGCGTGACCGGCTCTGCGCCTCAAGTTTTGTGGTTGCGAGACAGAAATAATGTTTGCGTGTCATATTCTTTGGTCGGCAGTAATCTAACGGTTACTCGCGGCGGCAACAGCTACACGATTACCTCTGACGATGTTTCGGTAAGCGCTGCCAATTTTTTGGTAAGCGCTTTGGGCGACAGAGTCTTGGTGCAATTGCGAGCCGCCGGTTCAACTGATTACAACAAAACCATTAATTATCAAACGGCCATTACCAGCGTTTTATTGGGCAAACGATTATAAGTTTAAAATATTAATTATAGCCAACAGCCGTTTCAAGCGCTTACTTAAGCGCCCGGCTGAAAAAATATGACAAAAAAAACAATTAATCAATCAAAACTTAAAAGGCTTTGGCCGCGGGGTGTGGTTATTCCTTTGATTTTGTTTGCCATGGCGGCTCTGATTTTTACCTTATCCAGCTGGGCTTACGTTTTATTAAATCGCCAGTTGCTTGGCGGCGGTTATGGTCTTGACGCGGAGAATGCCGCCCGGACTTGTTTGGAAGCGGCCGACGCTAATATTGGTCTAACGAGCGCCGGCACTAATCCTTACTCCACTTGTACCAGCGGCCAATTTTTTAATCTTTCTGGCACCAATTGTTATGATGATGTTTCCGATTCTGCCAGCTCAACTTTGCCAATTGGCGACAGCTGCGATTGTTCTATTATGTTGGAAACCACCAACGCGACGACTTTCACGGTTAATGCCGTTGGTCGCTGTTGGGATCAGAATGGCAGTCAGGCGAATCCTGATTCTCAGGTGATAATTAACGCCGATGTGGCCACTGGCACGCCGGGCTGTGTGCCAAATTGTACAGCACGAAATATTCCCCAAGGCAGCGATTGCAGTGATGGATGTGGCAGTCCTTGTACGGATGTGGTTTGTTTGATCGGCGGTCCCAAGGTTTTGCACTGTAAGGCCAATCCTGGTGTGCCGCCGCCAACCTTTGGCTGTTTCCCGTGATTTTTATGGCTTATTTAACGAAAAAAATTAAGGGTTTTACTTTTATAGAAATGGTGGTGGTGGTTTTTATCATTGTCATTTTAGCCACCATTACCATTAGTTTTTTGTCCGCTTCCAGGCAGCGTAATCGCGATACTGTCAGGATTTCTGATGTCAGTCAATTGCAAATTGCTCTCAGTTCTTATAAGCGGGATATTGGCACTTACCCGACAATTATTACCGGCGGCCAGGAGCTAAGAGGCGCCGGCTCAATAACGGCCACGACCACTCTCTATATGGCCTTGGTGCCAACGCCGCCAACGCCGCGAGATGGCAATTGCGCCAACTATCCGCTTTATACTTCTTATTATTATTTACCCAGTTCAGACTATAAAAATTATTGCCTGTTTTTTTGCTTAGGTGGGAATACCGGTGATATAACTGCCGATGCTAAAATTGCCATGCCCAAGGGCATTATCAGCGGAGCTTTAGGTAGTTCGGCTTGCCCCTTTTAGTATGAAAAAGAAATACGGTTTTACAATTTTAGAGCTATCTATCGCCATTATTATTTTGGCCTTTTTGTCATCTTTGGTTTTAGTGGCTTTGGGGCCGCAACGCGAAGCCAATCGTAATACCAAACGCGTGGCCGATATTCGAGAAATGCAATTGGCTTTAAAAATGTTTTATCGCGATTGGGGGGTTTATCCGACCGTGGTTGTGGCCGGCACGCCCTTGGTTTCCGGTTCTAATACCTATATGGCATCTTGGCCATCCAATCCAACGCCGCGTAATGACGGCAGTTGTCCGAATCTTGATTATACTTATAATTTAATTGGTTTTTCTTCTTATTCCATTACTTTTTGTTTGTCGGCGACCACCGGTGATGTTGGTCAAGGCACCAGCTGGGCTATTCCCGACCAGATTGTTACCTGCTTGCCCAACTGCGTTAAATCTTGCGGTACCGGTTCCAATGGTTGCGGCGGAACTTGTTCTAATGTCGGCTCTTGCGCTGCCGGTGAAACTTGTATTTCCGATCACTGTATTAAAACGTAAATTGTGTTATAATTAAGACCATGGATACCAAAAAAATTTCCTTAATTATTTTTTTAGTTGGCCTGATTATTATCTCAATCGGTTTTATTATTTTTTTTAATCGTGAATCGTCTAGAAAAAGCAATTTGCGAGCCAATACCTTGATCACACCTAAGACCAGCAAGCAGATTGAAGCCAGCCCGCAAGCAACCAAGGGACAGCAGCCAACTATTACTGAAGAACAAATTAATCAGGCGATTCAAGCCAAGCGCCAGCAAATCAATACTCAAGCTAAAGGTCGCGCTTTAACCGACCAGGAATTGGAGTTTATCGGTTCGCCGCGCGAAACGGTTATCAAAGATTTGAGCAAACAGCGATAAATTTTAAATAAATTATGTTGTCGTTTTTAAGAAAAAATTTTTTAAACTTAGGTGTCTGCGTGGCGGTTTGTTTATTAACGGCTTTGGCGGTTGCTCGGGCTGATTGGGCTGATCCAACTATGTCGCCGCCTGGCAATAACCAGCCGCGGCCGATTAATGTTGGTTCTAACGCTCAAGAAAAAACCGGCGCTTTGATTTTAAGCAATTCTACGGCCGGCCTCTTAATGAGAGACCAGTCGCCCCTATTGTTCGGTCCGGTTGCCGGCCCTAATGTTGGTTTTAAAGCCAGCACCACCGCGCCAACCGCTGATATTGTTTGGACTCTGCCGATTACCGACGGCACCAGTGGCAGTGTCTTAACCACTAATGGCAGCAAGATTTTAATGTGGACCAGGCCGGAAGATTTGATTACCCAAGATCCTGATTGGCAATATGTGCCAAATGCCACCAATCCGACTTCAATCTATTCCAACTATTTAACCAGAGTCGGCTCGGGCGCAGCCGGCAGCCATACCACCGGCGCCGGTGATCTATATGTGCAAAATAATTTGCAAGTTGGCAATCGGATCTGGGCGGTTAATGCCACAGGCAACGCCGAAGTTGATATTCAAAGCGGCGGCAATACTCAGTGGGGAGCCTATCAAGATATTACCACCGGCGAATTAAGATTTTGGAATAATGCCAATCGTTTAATTCTAACCACCGGCGGCAGTTTAGGTATTGGTTTAACGCCGACCAAGGCTTTGGATGTATCCGGAGACATTAAATTGTCAGGCCTGTTGTTTGATTTTAATAACAGCACTGGCGCCAACGGCCAAATTTTAAGCAGTGATGGTTCGCATATTAAATGGATTGATCCGACCTGGTTTAGCGGCGCCGGTTATATTTATTCAACACAAAATACGCGCATCGGCAGTACCGGCACAATTGACCAGGCTAATGGGGCGGGTGATCTGTATGTCCAAAACAAATTAGAAGTGGACGGCAATACTTATTTAAAAAATGTTAGCGCCACCGGTTTGAATTTAGGTTTTCCCAACGGCGTTATCCCTTTTCAAGGGGCGAGCGGCTTGGCTTA
>JAKAEX010000024.1 GCA_021819805.1 bacterium
CTTGATCGTCAATAATGCTTGTGCCGTTCTGCATCATTAGGGCGGCTAAAATCTCGGATGAACGTTCAATGTTAAAACCACCGCCCAGAGCCGCGCCGGATTGGAGGATCTCGCCCTTGGCATCTTGTTTGGTTAATTTTTTAACATCTTTTTGAAACTGCTTGTTCCAATAATCTGATAATTCGGGAATGCCGGCATTATTTAACAAATCTTTATTGTAAAAAGTGGCCAAAGAATCCAAGCTCAGGGGCAAAGCAAAAATTTTCCTGGTGTTGGCCTTTAATTGATTGGAATAAAATTCTAAAGTGACATCATCATAGACCGTGTCAACAAAACCATTTTTCAAACTGGCCAAAGTAATGCTTTTTTGAGTTCTTAGTTCCGGAAAAGTTTCTTTTTTCAGCGTGCCGCGCACAACCGGATAGGCCATGGTAATTTGATCCGGCAAATAAGCGATTTTGTTTTGATAGCGTTTCAGCCAAGCCGAGTTAATGGAAAAAATATCAGGGCCGCGATCTTCGGCCAAGGCATTAACCAGTTCTTGTTCATACTCGGCCGCGCTTAACTTGCGGTACTGAATGGCGACGTTTGGATGAATTTTATTATACTCGGCTAAAGCCGGCTTAAAGTCTTCCAAGCCGTCAAAAACTCGCCAATAATTAAGCGTTATCAGCTTCATTTTATCTTGAACCTGCTGAGAAACTGTCCGGCAGCCAAAACCGGATAGAGTGATCAAAAGCAAAAGACCACTTAATAATAAAATTTTCTTTGGCATATGAAAAAATTGAAAAAACCTTTGTTTATTATAGCACAAATCAAATGACGGCTCAAATCAATAAATCGGCCGGCGGCCTGTATTGCAAAGCCTCTGCCACGTGATTTTGGCCAATAACCGCCTCGCCGGCCAAGTCGGCAATGGTTCTGGCCAGCTTAATAATCCGAAAATAACTGCGGGGCGATAAATGCAGCTTTTCAATCGCCTGCTCCAGCAAATGGCGCGAAGCATTGTCTAAGGGGCAAAAAGCCCTCACGGCTTCGCTCGTCATTTCGTGATTGCTGATAAACGGCGTGCCGGCAAAACGTTCAGCCTGGCGTTGGCGCGCCGCCTCCACGGTTTGGCGAATCTCAATTGACGATTGATTGCCTGACAAATTTTCCAATTCGCTAAAATTCAAGCGCGGCACATCCAAATATAAATCAATTCTATCCAAAATCGGCCCGGACAATTTACGGCGATAGCCGGCCAATTGCGAACCGGTACAGCGACAAGGTTTTTCTTGATCATTTAAAAAACCGCAAGGGCAAGGATTCATGGCCGCCACCAACATAAACTTGGCCGGAAAAGTTAAACTGCCGGCGGCGCGCGACACCGTCACTATCCCATCCTCCAAGGGCTGGCGCAAACTTTCCAAAATTTGCCGAGGAAATTCGCCAAACTCATCCAAAAACAAAACGCCCCGATGCGCCAAAGAGACTTCGCCCGGCCGCGGCCAAGCTCCGCCGCCAATTACTGCCACCGCTGAAGCGCTGTGGTGTGGTGAGCGCCAAGGACGCGCATCAACCAAATATTTTTGGCCGGATAATTCTCCGGCCACGCTATAAATTTTTGTTAATTCCAAAGCCTCGGTTAAACTCAGTGTTGGTAAAATTGACGGCAAGGCTCGTGCCAGCATGGTTTTACCCGAACCGGGCGAACCGGACATTAAAACATTATGGCCGCCGGCCGCCGCCAAAGCCAAAGCGCGCTTAGCATGTTGTTGCCCGGCAATATCTTTAAAATCAAGCAAGGTTGTTGGCGCAAGAAAGTTAAGTTCGGTCGGCGTTTGCGCTTCAATTAATTGTCGGCCGGTTAAATGATTAACCAACTGGCGTAAATTTTTAACGCCAAAAATATTCAGACCGCCAACAATGCCGGCTTCGCGCGCATTGGCTGCCGGCAAAAATAAATTGGTAATACCGGAAGCTTGCGCTTGGCAGGCAATCGGCAAAGCGCCGCAGACCGGACGCAATTCGCCGTCCAAAGCCAGCTCGCCCAAAAACCAACTGTCGTTAAAAGCTTGAGAAGTTAAACCGCCCTTGCCCAAAGCCGTTAAGACGCTCAAGGCAATCGGCAAATCGTAAATCGGTCCGTGTTTTTTTAAATTAGCCGGCGCCAAATTAACCGTAACTTTCAAACGCGGGAAATCAAAATCGGAATTTTTAATGGCGCTCCTGACTCGTTCGCGCGATTCGGAAATAGCCGCGTCCGGCAAACCGACCACGGCAAACGAGCCCATTTCGCCGCCGCCCAAATCGGCCTCAACCTCAACCGGCACCGCTTCTAAGCCCAGGACAGCGGCTGAAAATATTTTTGCTGGCATATGGGCTAATTATAGCAAAAAAGACCTGGGGCTAAAAACGCCCACTTTAGGCCAAAATGCCTTATTGACAAAAAAGCTTGAAATTACTAAGATAAAAAGATTAATTGTACTTTTTTTAAAAACAAAAAAACTAGGGGGATTTTAATGGAAGACACCTTACAGCTCACTACGGAGGAAACCAGCAAGTTGCAACAAGCAATCAACCAGCTGGAAAGAGATTACTACAGACCTAATCCGAATAACCCAAGATTGATTAACGCCATCAAGCAGGCCGTTCTCAATCAAGAAATAAGTTATGAAGATTTAGGACTAACGGAAGAAGTTTTTAATTTAATGGTTTCAGACGTCAAGCAACAAGCGCTGAACCTGTGTAATGTTTTCATTGTTGATGGGGATAATAGCCCGGCTGATCTTTTCACCGCTTATGAAAAAGGCGAATCGCCTTTGCATGAGAATGAAAAATTATTTGTTCAGGCGGCACTCAAGCACAACCTCATCAATTTTCCAGAAGACATAATACCAGCCAGCCAAGAATACGCCTTAAGCCTAAAAGAAAGAAGAGTTATCAATCGTATTCTGTCATCAGACTACCGAAAGTTGCGCGAAGAAAACGAAATTGCCAGAAACGGTTTTTGGGGATTCAGAAAATTTAGCTCTTAAGAGCTAAACAAAAAAATTTAAAAAAGCGGGATACCATATCCCGCTCTTTTTTTATTCTAATTTTGCTTAACGGCGCGGACCTCTCATCGGCGGACGGCGTCTGTCGCCGCCACGATCGCCGAAGCGGCCATGGCCGCCGCCAAAGTCGCCGAAGTTGCCTTCCTGTTTGCCTTTCTCATCTTTCCAGAGGTGTTCATTTTCCGCCAAACCTTTCATGGTTAAATTAATACGGCCTTTTTCATCAATCTCTTTAACCTTAACTGTAACAGTTTCACCGATATTAATAAATTTATCCGGCGAACTTACGCGATAAGGCGCTAACTCGCTTACATGCACCATGCCATCATGGTTGCCGGGCAAGCCGACAAACATGCCAAAGTCCAACATATTCAAAACTTTGCCGGTGAAAATTTCACCTGGTTTGAATTCACGGACAATATCTTTAACCCATTGAATGGCGCGCGCGGTTTTTTCGGCATCAACGCCGCAAATCATAACCAGGCCGTCGTCTTCAATATCAATAGAGACATCACACTCGTCAATAATTTCATTAATAACTTTGCCGCCCTTGCCGATAACTTCGGCAATCTTTTCCGGATTAATATAAAAGCTGGTAATGCGCGGAGCATAAGGCGACAATTCCGGACGCGGCGCCGGAATGGCTTTAGCAATAACCTCTAAAATTTGCAGTCTGGCTTCACGGCCTTGATTAATGGTCTGTTTGACTATTTCATCGGTTAAACCATCGGTTTTAGTATCCATTTGAATAGCAGTAATGCCATCAGCCGTGCCGGTAATCTTAAAGTCCATACCGCCTTCGCCGTCTTCCAAGTCTTGAATATCGGTTAAAACCTTCCATTGGCTCATATCTTGATTGGAGGCCAAACCCATGGCCACGCCGGCCACAGCCTTCTTAATCGGCACGCCGGCATCCATCAAAGCCAAGGTTGAACCGCAAGTTGAAGCCATTGAAGACGAACCATTGGAGCCCAAGGTTTCTGAGACCACACGAATGGTGTAAGGAAAATCAGCCTTAGCCGGCAAAACCGGCAATAAAGCTTTTTCCGCCAAAGCGCCATGGCCGATTTCTCTTGGTCCGGCTCCGCCGCGATTAGGTCTGGCTTCACCGGTGGCAAAAGACGGGAAATAATAATGATGGATATAATGTTTTTCACCCTTGCCCTCAACGCCTTCCAAGGACTGTTTATCACCGGATGGGCCCAAGGTCACAACTGACAAAACCTGAGTTTCGCCGCGGCTGAATAAACCGCTGCCATGCGGACGCGGCAAGAGAGCGACCTCAGCCGCCAAATCTCTTACTTCAGTCAATTGTCGGCCATCAACGCGCTTGCCTTCCTCAATAATAGCGCGAGTCACTTCAGCTTCCACCATTTCTTCCACCAACATGCCAATTACTTTGTTGATAATTTCCGGTTCAATTTTTTTATCTTGCAAAAAGGCCAGCAAGTTTTCTTTAATCACATGAACTGCCGCTTTGCGTTCGTTTTTCTTATAATGAGTTTTATCAAATAAAATATTCGGGATATTTTTATTAAGCCAATCTTTAGCTGTTTCCAAAGCCGCCTGTTCATCATCGGGTAAAGCGGCGCGTTCGGCTTTGGCCACAAAAGTTTTCTTAACGCCGAAAGCCGACTGTAATTCTTTAATCAAGTCAATCGCCCCAGCTAATTGTTTTTGGCCTTCGGTAATGGCGGCAATCATATCGGCTTCGCTCACTTCGTTAGCGCCCGCTTCAATCATGACAGTTTTGCTGGCAGTGCCGGCAACAATCAAATCCAAATCGCTCAAAGCGCGTTCGGCATAAGTCGGGTTAAAGACAAACTTGCCTTCAACACGACCGACACGCACGCCGGCAATCGGACCATTCCAATTAATCGGCGATAAGGCCAAGGCGGCGCTGGCCGCCACTAAGGCGACAATATCATGGTCATTGGTTTGGTCAACCGATAAAACCGTGGTCGAAACTTGGACGGCGCGAGTGCTGGTTTGGTCAAATAACGGCCGAATAGCGCGATCAATCATGCGTCTGGTCAAAACGGTTTCATCAGCCGGTCGGCCTTCACGTTTAATCCATTGCGAACCTTTGATAATACCGGCGGCATAGAGCCTTTCTTCCAGCTCCACCATCAAGGGGAAAAAGCCCTTGTCTTCGGCGTTCTCTTTATCCTCCACGACCGTAGCCAAAACCACGGTATCACCGTATTGGACGGTTAATGCCGCATCAGCCTGCCAGGCCATTTTGCCTGTTTTAATTGTAAGAGTGCGGCCCAGCCATTCACGGCTGAATACTTTTTCTTCATTCATAATTCTTTTGGCCTGACCGCTAAATTACAGGACTATGATTAGAACACATCTCGGAAATAATTATGAGGCGGTTGTGAGAAGGTTTTGAGCGAAAAACACACAAATTAAGGAGGTATAGTGGTGCTATGACGACGAAATTTGAGTGTTTTGCAGCCAAAACCGGCCGCAACCGAGCCATAATTATTTTTGAGATGAGTTCTACTACATCACAGTACTACGTATTTAACGACCAAGCGGTAATTAATTTTTTATTTAAAATTTATAACAGATATTTCTTGTTCTCACTAAGATTCACAAAGTCGTCGGCTTCTTCCTGAAGCTTGGCTGAAGCGGTCTGTTTGAAAGCCATTACCTCAACCACACAACCGGTGGTGTTTTGCAAATAAGCAACTAATGGCAAATAATCGCCATCGCCGGAGACAATCACAATCACATCAACTTTACTGCCCATCTTAATGGCGTCCATGGCAATACCGACATCCCAGTCAGCTTTCTTGGCGCCACCGGCAAAAATCTGTAAGTCCTTCATCTTAACCTCAAAACCTTGCTGGCTTAAAGCCTCAAAAAAAGTGCCTTCTTCTTCGTTCTCCGCCTTAATCACATAAGCAATGGCTCTAATTAATTGGCGGCCGGCCACCGCATCCTTCAAAACCTCTTTGAAGTTAACGCGCTTATGGTACAAATTTTTAGCGCTGTGATACATGTTGGCGACATCCACCAAAACGGCCACGCGCTGATTTTTATGTTTAATCATATTTTCCTCCTTATTTATTTTATAAAAACAAAAGCCGGTAAAACCGGCCAATGTTTATTCTTCGTCTTTAGTTTCTTCAACTGGTGTTTCCAAAACCTCTTCTTCTTCATCGCCGGCCGCTTCCGCCATTAATTGTTCTTCTTCCAGACGGCGCAGTTCTTCGTCTTCAATCATCTTTTTGGCGATTTTTAATTTTAACTTAGTCGCTAAGTCCTTAAACGCCTCTTCATTTTCTTTTTGTAAATATTTCAACAGGCGTCGTCTTTCGCCCACCTTTCTTAAAAGGCCGCGGCGTGAGGAAAAGTCATGTTTGTGCATTTTCAAGTGCTCAGTCAATTCTTTGATTTCCTCGGTTAAAATAGCGATTTGGACCTGGGCTGAACCAGTGTCGTTAGCATGGGTGCGGAATTTGCTGATAATCCGCTGCTTGAGTTTCTTGTCTAACATCTTCTTTAGTCCCTGTGTCCGAGAAACGGTCTTTACTCCGCATCCGAGGCCAGGAAAAACATTAATAATTAACAAAATTAGTCTAACATAAAACAATAGAAAAAACAACCTTTTGCGCCAAAAATACCATTTTGCTGTATTTTACCTAAAATTAGCCTAAAAAGATAAAAAATACCTGTGGTGAGCTTGCCTGTCCCGAGCTTGTTGAAGGGTCGAACCATTGACATTTAACTAAAAATATGCTATCCTATAATCAAATTAGCATATTAACAATTTGGAGAAAATAATGGCAGATTACCCAAAAATCAGGTTCACTTTTGACCAGATAACAGAAAAAAACATCTGTTTAGAGTTTTTACGCATGGGCTGGCCTATCCACCCCAGTTTGAAACATCTAATCGATTGCCCAAATGAAGAATTAGTCAAAATAGAGATTTCTGATTTCATTAACAGTTATTATCAAAAAAATTTTGACAAACTCTCAAATAATTTCAGTCAAGCAGTTGAAAATTGGTCTAAAGTAGAAAAATCTTACTACAAAAAGGTTGATTCCCTGCTGAATAATTATCCTTGGCCACAAGGAGATTATAAGGCTGTCGCTTCCGTGCTTTATTGTTTTCCTCGCTATATTGAAGAAAAATGGTTTGCCTTCCCGGTTAACGGCCAATTTTTTCCGCTTATGGTTGTAGCGCATGAAATGTTGCATTTCATCATCTATGACTACATGGAAAAGAAGTATGGACTTAAACCGTCTGAATGCTTTGATGAGGATAATAAATTCTGGCAATTCACCGAAAATCTTAATGCCCTAATTGAAGATGAGCCAATGTGGCAAGAATTCATGAACGGCAAAAAGGCTAATATCAAGCCAGAGTGTAAGGATTTGTACCAAGAAATGAAAATTATTTGGGACAAAGATAAAAACATTGATAATTTAATTAAAAAAATATTTACCATTTAGAAGGGACTCATCATGCCAAAAAACGGAGCATCAAATAGGGGCGAGTTTAATATTTATTACAATGCCTTAGGAAAAGTCTTACGTAGAATGAGGGACTCTGCAGGACTACAAGTCGAGGAAATGGCAAAAATCCTTGATGTTGGCAGAGAGTATTATAGATTATTAGAATCTGGTTACGCCTGTTTGACACACCCCCGTATTTTGAACCTATTAATTTCGTCGATAGGAACAAAAGTTAACTATGTTTCAATATCAACCGTTATTTCGGCTATAGAAACAATAATGGCAACAGAAAAAACAAAATGGGAAGAATGTTTGAATCTACTTATTTGTGCTGTTCCTGGACTAAAACCACTACAAAGCTTTGGCGATGATGCCAACAAAAATTGCCAAATAATGTATACTTTAATTACCAACCCATTGGATTTAAACGCCAAAGAATTTATAGAATCGATCGCCGATTCTGTTGCCGATGCTATTGGAGATAAAGTGAGACTAATCATAAAAAATGAAAGTCAATTTTATCTAGAAAAAACAAAGAAATAAAATCAAAAAACCGCCTATCAGAACAATCTGATTGGCGGTATTTTTTTGCCAAAAAACTCAAAGTGTCGTAAAATGTAATCATACGGCATCTTATTGTCATACCCGCGCAAGCGGGTATCCAGTCCATGGCAAAATTATTAACCGCCTGGATTCCCGCCTACGCGGGAATGACATTGTATCTTTGTTGTTTGTTATTTGTTGTTTGTTGTTAAAATCATATGGCCAACACTTTAGATAAAAAAATTCTTGATTTTTTGGAATATTTGGAAGTGGATAAGGGCTTGTCGCAAGCCACTATTACCAACTACGGTTTTTATCTTAACCGCTTTGCCGAATTTATGGCCGAGCGCGGCGTGACAAGCGTGGAAAAAATTTCCAAAGAATTGGTCCATAAGTTTCGCCTGATGCTCTCGCGCGCCACCGACCGCGACGGAGAACCCCTGAAAAAAAATACCCAAAACTACCACCTCATCGCCCTGCGCGGCTTTTTAAAGTATTTAATTAAAAACGACATCAAAACTTTAGAGCCGGACAAAATTGAACTGGCCAAACAAGAACAGCGGCAAGTTGATTTTCTGGAAGGCACGGATTTGGATAAATTATTAAACATTCCCCTCTCAACCAATAATCCGGAAATTATCAAACTGCGCGACAAAGCCATTTTAGAATTATTTTTTTCCACCGGCCTGCGCGTGTCTGAACTGGCCAAGCTTACTCAAGAGCAAATCAATTTAAATAAAGACGAATTCAGCGTCCGCGGCAAAGGCAAAAAGGTGCGCGTGGTTTTTCTGTCCGATCGCGCCCGCGACCATATTAAAAAATACTTGGCCAAACGCCATGACACCAACCCCCATCTCTTTATCGGCCACGACCGCGCCAGCTACGGCGGAGAAGAACATATTACCCCAAGAAGCATTGAACGGATGGTGGCTAAATGCGCGCGCTTAGCTGGCATCATGAAAACCGTTACGCCCCACACCCTGCGCCACTCCTATGCCACAGATTTGCTGATTAATGGCGCCGATATTCGCAGCGTCCAATCTATGCTGGGACACTCCTCTATTACCACCACCCAGGTTTACACCCACATCACCGACCAACAATTAAGAGATGTCTACAAAGCCTTCCACGGCAAGCGAAAAAAA
>JAKAEX010000025.1 GCA_021819805.1 bacterium
TCAAAAACCAAGTCATTGCTGTTTAAAAACATGGCCGAGCTAAAACCGGAATCAATTCGCATAATCCGCGCCGGTTCGTTATTTTTTTTATCAATAACATCGTAAACCCAAATCCGACTATAAGCCGTATCTTTATCAACTATGCTTGATGGCCACCAAGCTAAGGCGCCGTAAGCAACGCTTAAACTAAATAAACAAAAAATTAGAAATTTCCATTGGTTTTTTCTGGGAAGCCGATCAAAAAACAACCAAACGGCCGCCAACCACAACAAGGCTGTTAAAACCAATAAAATTTTAGAAGTGCCTAAGGTTGGGACTAACCACCAACCGGCGCCAAAAGTTCCTACCAGACTACCCAAGGTTGATAAAGCATAGAGACGGCCAACAGTACCGCCAGCCTGCGACAAGGTGGCTAATTTTAATTTGGCGGCATAGGGCGAAACCATACCTAAAGCCAAGCTGGCCGGCGCCAAAAGGATTATGGAGGCTAAAATTGATTGTAATTTCAGCGACCAATTAGTTGCGACTAAGACATTTAACAAAAATCCTTGAAGCGATAAAGTTATCAACATCAAAAATCCGGCTATACCCATAACCAAAGCCAAGATACGCTTATCGGCTCGCCTATCAGCCATTTGCCCGCCCCAATAATAGCCGGCCGCTAAACTGGCTAAAATCACGCCGATCAAACTAGTCCAAGTAATTAATGAAGCGCCCAAATAAGGCGCCATTATTCGCGAACCAATTAACTCAAAAATCATAACCACGGCGCCGGCAATAAAAACGGCTGTCTCCAGCCTGGCCGCCAAAAATTGTTTAATAAATTTCATATAAATTTATTATAGCATGAAGGCCGAAAAACAAAAAAACGCCATCAGGCGCCTTGATGCTTAAAATTAAGTCGGTGGACTGTATCGGATTCGAACCGATGACCTCCGCGTTGCAAACGCGGCGCTCTACCAACTAAGCTAACAGCCCTTACTTTTAAATTTTCTACCAGATGCTTGCCCGCCTCTGGCGGAAACTACGGGCCCTATTGATAAATCGGCTGACTATACTGTGTAAGCGGTGAGGTAAACCAGGAAATAAAACCGCCAATTAAATTGGTGGCGATCATAAAACCAATAATCAGCAAGGCAATCCCGATTAGTTTATAGCCGAGACGCGAGCCGCCGGAGGTTGCTAAATGATTTTCAAAAAATGGCATACGGCCAAAATTATTCAAAAAAGCATCGGTTTTAAAAATAAATAAACCGCCGCCGAACATGGTTGCCAAACCCAAAATAATGCGAAAAATCATATTATAAAATTTTGATTAAAAAATCAACTCTGTTCTTATCATAAGGAAAATTAAGTAAAGAAGCAAGCCAACTTTAGTTTGTTAGCTCTCAACTTAATAAAGATAACTTAAAGGATTATAGCGCTTGCCATAAAGCATAACTTCAAAGTGAAGGTGTGGTCCGGTGGAACGGCCGGTGGAGCCGACAAAGCCGATGTTTTCACCCTTAGCCACCTCGTCGCCAACCGAGCAGGCAAATTTAGACAAGTGGCCATAGCGCGTTTTCTTGCCGCCGCCATGGTCAATAACAATATAATAACCATAACCGCCGGCATTCCAAGCCGCCTCAACCACAGTTCCGGCTTCGGCCGCGTAAATCGGTGTACCAATCTTATTGGCAATATCCAAACCATTATGACGCCAAGAATAATACTGGGTAATTCTGCCTTGAACCGGCCAATTCATCTTAGCGCCAGCTACCGGCACGGCCGCCTCGCCCTGGCCGGTAATAATTTCGGCCAAACTGCGCGGTCGTCTGGTTGTAGCCACAGCTTGATCAACAACTCTCCTGGCGCCAGGAATAATTAATTCTTCACCGATTCTAATTTGATTGGCATTGGCTAAATTATTAACAGCCAAAATCTCATTGGCCTCCACATCATATTTTTTAGCAATGGATGCCAAGTTTTCTCCTTTAGCCACAGTATGAGACACGCCGCTGGTCGGTAAAATTCTTAATTTATTACCCGGCTTAATGTAGCTTTTAGCCGTTAAATTATTTTCCCACAGAATTGTATTAACACTGATGCCAAAATATTGAGCGATGCTGCTAATGGTATCACCGACTCTGACTGAATATTCAATCGTCTCTGTCCGCTCCGGCGCCTTGCGCGGCCGATTAACAGCATAATCATCCTGATCCGTTGCCAGCCAATCATCGCTTTGGTTATAATTAAGCGCCAAGGGCGGCCTTAAATAAGCGCCGCGAGACCAGTAATCATCCAGCGGCCGTCTGGCGGTTGGTTTAGCTTCTTGAAAAACTTCAATTAATTGTTCGGCTTGGACAAACTCATCGCTGACAATTTTAGCCAATAAGGTTTTGCCGACAATTTCTTCCGATGATAAATTGTCTTGAATATTAAAAAGGTTTAAATAAACCATAACGGCCACCAAGCCGACAAACAAAAAATGAACTAATTTTTTGTTAATCAAAATTGTCTCCAGCCATTTATCCCGTTTAGATTTTGATAAACCCAATTTTTTGCCAAGGAGCAAATATAAACGATACAAAGGCAAAATAAAGATATAATAAAAAAACCGCAGCACGCCACGGCCAGGTTTGGCGATCAGTCTAAATAAAGCGACAAAGAAAGACTTAAGCACCAAAAGCGCCTGTAAGAAAAACAGGGCTAAATTAAGCAAAATTTTAATGATTTTTCGCACAAAAATAAAAAAAGATGGCACTATCTAAAATACCATCTACCAAGCCTCAAGTCAATGCTAAAAACGTCTTTTTTTAGAGAATTGTCCCTTCAGCTTCGTCTTTTTTTGTTTTATCTAAGCCATTTTTTTTCTTGGTCTTTTTCCTGTCAGACTTGTCTTTGCCAAAGGTATCCACGCCTAATTCGGCGATTTTTTTAAAGCCCTCAATCAATAAACTGATAATTGAACTGGGCAGCTCAATTGCCAGCCGAATTTTTTTAAGCACCCCGGCCAACTCATCGGCCTGATCTTTAATAACTTGAGCGGCCTTGTGTAATTGCCGCGCCGTTGAAACTAAATAGTAAATAAACCAAGTCAAAAAGAAAGTAAGCCATAAAACGCAAAAAGCTAAAACCAAATATAGAATGTCCTTGCTGTAATTAACGAGAAACATAAAATTATTTTATAAAATTATAAATATTTATCAATCGATTCGCCAAGCTTGGCGTTGGATTTTAAAATCAAAATACCGGAATGATCGCTGCCGAGACCGAGTTCATCGACGGCGCAAAGCATACCGGCAGATTTAACGCCTCTGATGGTCGCCTCTTTAATTTCCAAACCATTTGGCAATTTAGCGCCGATTAAAGCCAGCGGCACCTTATCGCCAACCTTAATATTCCAAGCTCCGCAAACTATTTCCAAATCATTGTGGCCATCGCTCACTTCCACTAATTGCAATTTATCGGCATTGGGATGAGCTTTTAAAGCTTTAATTTGCGCTACCACCACCGAGGGAAATTTAGTTTTTGTTTTAAACCAAGCGAACATAAATTTAATTATCATCCGAGCTTAAACTCAGTAAGAAAAATTCTAAAGTTGAAAAACCAATAATTAATAAAAAAACATTTAGCCAGCTAAATAAGCGATTAGCCAAAAGCATTAAAGCGACAACTACCAAAAATGCCACTAAAAAAGCTTGGCGAAAAGAAATAACCACGGCTCGCACCGCCAAGTGTTTGCGCAAAATAACAAAACGAACCACGAAACCGACAATCGCCGCCAAACCAAGACAAGTTAAAAACAAGGAAACGTAAAACAGGGTGAAACCCAGCCAATTGGTGCCAAAAGGATCAATCACCGTAATGGCTACGCCAAAAACAGCGGCGCAAATCAAGGTGCCGAAAATCATTAAAGTTAAATAAGCGCGAAGAGTCATAATAAAGCAATTATAGCAAAGAACCGGAGATAATTACAGTTCGGCAAATTCGCAAAATTTGCTGATATCACAATAGCGACAAACATGCGGCTCCGGCGTGGCCACAAAATCCAAACTATTTATCCGCTTAATGGTTGATATCACCCACTCCTGCAATCTTTCCAAGTCTTTGGGCTTGGCCTCAAAAGACACCAAATCGCCGGTCTTAAGATAATAATAGCTCAAACGACTTACTTTCAGACCGGTCAATTGTTCCAGAGCCAATTGGTATAAAAATAGTTGTCGCTTATCGTCAAACGACGGCTTAAGTTTTGGTTCTCCGGTCTTATAGTCAATAATAGCCACTGTGCCATCGGCTAATTTATCAACCCGATCAATGGCGCAATCAAGCGTATAACCGCCGATTTTAGGTGAAAACTTTTTTTCCAAAAATAAAATCTCCGGTTTTGGTTCGCTGTCAATCTGAGTCTGTAATTGCTTTAGTGAGTCTCGCCCCAGTTGGCGATAAGCTTCCGCCTCCGCGCGGGAAGCATAGCCATAGTCCTGCCAAGCGCCGTCATAAATATTTTTTAATCTCTCCCAGCTTAAATCCTTAATTTTAGCATCAGCCGACTGGCCGAATAAATCTCTTTGCTCCTCAAGTAATAGAACAGACAGCCATTCCCTTAATGTATTATGGATGATCCGGCCAAAAACCATAGCGCCGCGCGGCGGTAAAGGAATTTTTAAAATATGCGTGTGTTTATAGAGCCAAGGACAGCGATCATATGTTTCCAATTGCGAAAAAGAAAATCGCTTGGGCAATTCATATTTAATGGCCGGTGTTGGTTGAGCGTTTTGGGATAAATCGCGCTCCAGTTCCGTTAAATTTTCCTCGGCGCCAAGTAAATCAACGACCACGCCGGCTTCAGCCGTAAATTTTGACGGTTTTTTATCCATAGCGCCGCCGTGGTCGCGAGCGCCGGTCATAACTAAACCGTTTTTAGCGCGCGTCATAGCCACATAAAACAAGCGTCTTTCTTCCTCTAAATGGGCGTCGCCAGTCGGCAGCGTTTCTTTAACCAAGGCTTCCGGCACCGGAACAGTTTCCGAACGGCCGATAGTTGGGAAACGCTTATCAACCGCATCAACAATAAAAACATATTTAAATTCCAAACCCTTGGCTGTATGGACAGTCATAATTTTAACTGTGTCGGCGTCATCAAAATTCAAGCGCAAACTGCCAGTTTCGCCGGCTTCCAGCTCCCAGTCAATCAATTCTAAAAAATCAGGCAATAAGCCGGAAGGACTGGCCTCTTCAAAAGCCATAATTTTTTTATAAAACTGATTTAAGAAATCAAACTCCTCTCGCTGGTCGTCTGTCAAACCCGGTAAAAAAATATCATGGACAATTTGAACATACAGCTGGCTCATGGTTTTATTTTTGGCTAATTCGGTGTGCCGCTTAATAGCAGCTAACAATTTGTTGGCGCTAAGCTGAGCCTCGGCTGAGACTTTGGGTATGGCCTGAATCTGATTTAAAGATTCAAACAGCGACCAAAGCTTAATTCGGCCGAAACGTAAAATATTAACCAAGTCTAAATGATTAATTTTAAAAGGCTCAAGGTTTAAAACCCGAAACAGAGCGTTGGACTCATGATAATTATCCAACAAACGCAAATAGGCCAAAATATCCAAAATTATCGGCTTATAATAAAGGCCTCTGAGCGACACAAATTGGCCGGGCAAACCCTGGCGCTTAAGTTCATTAACAAAACGATCGGCTGTGGCGTTGGCTCTGACTAAAACAGCCATCTCCGCCCACTCCGCCTGTCCGCCATCGTGCAAAGCTTTAATCATGGCGGCAACCGATTTGGCTTCGCTGGCCAAGTTGGGGAACATTAAATATTTAACTTCGCCGCTCTGATTTTGCGCTTTTAGTTTTTTATCCAAACCCAATTTAACTTCTAAACGATTCGGATTGTTATGAGTAATAAATTCATAGGCCGCATCCAGAATTTTCTGACCGGAACGATAATTTTGATTAAGCACCACCTCCTTGGCCTCGGGGTAATCATCTTTAAACTGCATAATATTAGACAGCGAGGCGCCGCGAAATTTAAAAATACTCTGGTCATCATCGCCCACCGCCAATAAATTGTTTTTGGGCGCGGCCAACAATTTAATTAATTCATATTGCGACCAGTTTGTATCTTGAAATTCATCCACCATAACATAGGTAAATTTGTTTTGGTAAGCCTGTAAAACTTGCGGCCGGTCATGAAACAGTTTAAGAGCATAAAGAATCAAATCGCCAAAATCCAAAAACTTATTGTCCAGCAATAATTGATTATAAACATGATATGCATTGGCCAATTCGCCGATTTTATCAGCATCCAATTTACCCTGAGCATCAAACTCGCCAGCCAAATCAGCCGCCCGACCTTTGGCGCCGGAGAGTATGGCGTCTTGGTCTTGTTTTAAACCATTGGCATAACTTAAATAATCAAGCGGCAAAATATTTTCATCTTTCAAGCGGGAAAAATGCTTAAGCAGTTCACCGATAAATTTGTCGGGGTTGCCCAGTGGTCGATAATAGTCCAGTTTAAACTTGTCTAAATTTTTTTTAACAAAAATCCATTGTTCGGTTTGGTTTAAAATTTTAAAATCGGTCGGCAAGCCGATGTCCAGGCCGTGGTCGCGTAAAATTCTCTCGGCTAAGCCATGGAAGGTTGAAATCCACAAATCAACATAACCATAAGGCAAAAGTTTGTCGGCTCGCTCTGTCAGTTCACCGGCGCCTTTTTCCGTAAAAGTCACCAGCAAAATATTGTCCGGTTTAATGTGTTTGTCTTGAATTAAATAAAACAGGCGATTAATTAAAACCGTGGTCTTGCCGGTACCGGCGCCGGCCACAATTAACAAGGGACCGTTATCATGGATAACGGCCTCGCGCTGTTCTTGATTTAATTGGTCCAAAATCTGGTCCATATTAGTATCCAAAAAACTCCTCCAAAATATAATGATCTCTGGCAATGCCCAGCCTATCAAAATTATTGGCCATTGCCAAGACCATGGCTGGCGGACCGGCTACAAAGTATTTAGCTTCTTTAAAATTGGGCACATATTCCTTAATAAACTCATAGTCAATGGCTCTTTTCTCTCCTGGCCAATATTCGTCTTCGGTCATGGTGGTTACCAGCTTAAAGTTGGGCATTTCTTCGGCTAATTTCTCCAAATCGTCCAAAAAAGGCGCTGAAGGCCGATTGCGATTGGAAAAAAGCAGAGTAATATTATGGCCGGTTTTATTTTCCTTGGCAAAAGTAATCATGCTCATAAACGGCGTGATACCAATACCGCCGGCCATAAAAACCAGTGGCTGGTCGCTTGCTTCAGGTAAAATCATTTGGCCGTTGACGGCCCCCACCTCCACTTCTTCACCCAAAGGCGCGGCAAATAAATACTGCTTAAAAGCGCTGTTGGTTAGGCGGGTGGCAATGGAGAATTTTTTGCTTTCATTGGGCGAGCTGACAATGGAAAAATAACGAACATTGCCCTTGTCGCCGTCCGGCCTTACCTTTGGCAGCATGATGCTTAAATATTGTCCGGCTTTAAAAATTAATTCGCCGCCGGCCAGCTCAAAATCAAAACGCATCGTGTCCTTAGCCAGTTTAATTTTGGTTAAAAGATTGGCTTTCATCATAAAATAATCCAATTTTACTCCATATTTAGTATATCACTACTTAAATTAAAGGACAATTCAAGGTTTAAAATTAAGTATAATTCTATTTTATGTTATAATAATATTTATGAGTAAGGAAAAAAAATTCTATGTTGTGGCGGTGGATATGGGCTACGGCCACCAGCGCGCCGCTTACCCTTTTGCCGATCTGGCTCAAGGCGGAATTATCAATGCTAATAATTATGCCGGTATAACAGACGAAGAAAAACAACTCTGGCAGAGCCAGCGCGGCACTTATGAATGGGTGTCCTATTTTAAAAAAATTCCGATTCTCGGCGATGCCATTTTCGGCGCTATGGATAAATTGCAAGACATTGAGCCGTTTTACCCCCAGCGCAACTTAGGCAGCGCCACCTTGCAGGAACATTTTTTTTATAACCGAGTTAAAGACGGCTTGGGCAAAAATTTGGTAGCCAAGTTAAACCGCCAGCCCTTACCGCTCTTGGCCACTTTTTTCGTGCCGGTTTATTTTACTGATTTTTATAAATACCAAGGCCAAGTTTATTGCCAAATTTGCGATGCCGATATCAACCGTTCTTGGGCGCCGATTGAACCGGCCAAAAGCCCGGTAATTTATTTAGCCTCAACCGAACGCGCTAAAAAGAGATTGATGATGTATGGCGTCAGGGCCGAAAAAATTATTGTTACCGGCTTTCCTTTGCCCAAAGAAAATATTGGCGGCGAACATAAGCCGATTTTAAAAGCTGATTTGGCGGCGCGTCTGTCTCGACTTGACCCGCAAGGCGTTTTTCTTAAAAAACACGAATCAATTGTTGATTTTGAGCTTGGCCGATCAATCAGGCCCAGCAACCGAGCCCTTACCCTTACTTTTGCCGTGGGTGGCGCCGGCGCGCAAAGAGAGTTGGCCGCAGAATTTCTGCCAAGTTTAAAGTCACTTTTAAAACAAAGACGGCTGAAGCTAAACTTAGTGGCCGGTTCAAGGCCGGATGTTAAAGATTATTTCAGCCAACTCTTAAAAGATCTCAAACTGTCAACCAACAAAAATATAAAAATAATTTTTCAAGCAAACAAAACCGCCTATTTTAAAACTTTTAATTCAGCCCTCCGCACCACTGATATTTTAATGACCAAGCCCTCGGAATTGTCTTTTTACGCCGGTTTGGGTTTGCCAATTGTTATGACTGAAATCGTCGGCGCCCAGGAGCGGGAAAATCGAGCTTGGCTGCAATCGGTTGGCGCCGGTCTTGATGCTTTGGATTTAAATTATATGAATGAGTGGCTGACTGATTGGCTCAATGAAGGTGTTTTAGCCCGCGCCGCTTGGCAGGGCTATCTGGAGGTGGAAAATTTGGCTGCTTACAATATTCCTAAAATTATAGATGGTTACAAAAATATTTTATAGCGAAATTTAATATTTTTTGACTGAGGCAAGGCGGGCCAGCGCCAGAATTTAAGGCGTAATGTATTACGGTGAAAATTATGGCGTGCCAGCCCAACGAAGCCTCGGGCAAAAAAGA
>JAKAEX010000026.1 GCA_021819805.1 bacterium
TTGAAAAGGCAAGAGGGCGAAGCTGAGCCTTGCAATAAGTGCGCCGCTTGTTTGGATATTGTTGCCGGACGAGCTATGGATATTTTGGAAATTGATGCCGCCAGTCATACCGGTGTGGATAATGTCCGTGAAAATATTATTGTCAGCGCCCGCGTTCAGCCGTCCAGCTTAAAATACAAAGTTTTTATTATTGACGAAGTTCACATGCTGTCCACCCAGGCTTTTAACGCTTTGTTAAAAATCATGGAAGAACCGCCGGAGCATGTGGTCTTTATTCTTTGCACCACTGAAGTCCATAAAATCCCCACCACCATTATTTCTCGCTGCCAGAGGTTTGATTTCAAAAAAATCAGCGTAAGCGATATTGTTAAAAAATTGGAATACATTGTCAGCGAAGAAAAAATTGATGTGGATAAAGATGTTTTGGAAAGCATTGCTCGCCATTCGGGCGGCCATATGCGCGACGCCGAGAGTTTGTTGGGCCAGATTATTTCTTTGGCTGAGCCGGAAGCGGAAGCTGAACGGATTAATGTGCGAATGGAAGATGCCGACTTGATTATTCCCCGCAATGATTTGCGCGAAGTCATGAATTTGCTGGAGTTTATTATTAAAAAAGATGCCGCTGGCGCCATTAATTTAATCAACAAGGTTTTGTATGACGGTTTTGATTTAAAAATTTTCAACACCGATACTTTGGAAATTTTACGCCAAGCTTTGCTGATTAAAGTTAATCCGGAATTGATTGTTGTTTTGGGTATTGACTTAGGGGAATCCTTAGAAGCCAGGTTGGTCGGCTTGGTTGGCCAAACTTCAGTCAAAGATATTTTAAGAATTACCGAGAGGCTGATTAAGGTTCAGCAAGAATTGAAAGAAACCTTGATTGCCCAGTTGCCTTTGGAAATGGCCGTGGCGGAATTATGCTTGGAGCCGACGGCGCCGGTTTATGCCCCGACTTTAACTGTCGCGCCGACAGCCGCCTCAAACAATCAAGCGCCCCAGCCCAAAACCTATAAAACCAGTACCGGCGTTTTAAGCTTGGAAGAAGTCCAAAGCAAATGGAATGAGTTTTTAACCAAGGTGAAGCGAATTAATCATTCTTTATCATTTGTTTTAAAAGTTTGCCAGCCGGTTGGCATGGATGGCCAGAATTTGTGCTTAGCCTTTAAACACAAAATCCATAAAGACCGCATTAGCGAAGTGGAGATTAAAAAAATGGTGGAGGATGTTTTAGCCGAGGTTTATGAGCGGGAAATATTTTTGTCAGCCGTTATTGATGAAGCCTTAATTTTGCCGGAAAACGGGGAGTCTCTTGACAGACAGGCCAATATTATTAATAATGAAAGCGATAAAACCGCCAACAATACAGTTAATGATGAAGCAATCAATAATATTCTAAAAAACTTTGGCGGCAAAATAGTTGGCTAATATCACGCAACACATAACACGCAACGCGCAACAATGTCATTGTGAACCGCCTGGGGCATAGAGGAATCCTTTCAATGTGTAGATATTGGCGAAGCGATCCCTCACTTTGTTCGGGATGACAAAACAACCCTCATTGTCATTCTGAGGGAGCGTAGCGACTGAAGAATCCCTTCGAGGTTTTTAAAATGTCGAAGCGATTTCTCCTCGCGCGGGTCGTCGAAATGACAAAATAAGCGTGTTTGAAAATTAATCATTCGGGGATCGTCTAACGGTAGGACAACAGGTTCTGGTCCTGTTTATTGGGGTTCGAATCCCTATCCCCGAGCCGCGTAAAATAAAACAAAACCCCGTGGCAGCTTCGCTGCTTTACGGGGTTTTGTTTTATCACGCGGTCACGTGGCGAACGAAGTGAGCTTTACGTGGCTCTATGTTATAATTTAATTATGTATTATGTCTATATTCTAAAATGTATTGATGACCAATCTTGGTATATCGGCTATACCGAAGACTTGAAAAAGAGAGTGCATGATCATCAGAATGGCTATGGTTGCAGAACTACATCATTAAAGCAAAATTGGCAATTAATTTACTATGAAGCTTATCTGGATAAAAGAGATGCTATGGGTCGTGAAAGATACCTGAAAAGTGGTTCTGGCCGGCAGTATTTAAAAAAGCAATTAAATAACTATTTAACAGGGACAAGCGAGACTTAGCGACCGTGACCGAATCCCTATCCCCGAGCCAGAGAAAAATAAACCTCATTACAGGTTTATTTTTATTTGTGATATAATAAAATAAATATGACAACACTTTCTATTTTGGCCACAATCTCCGGTATTTTTTTAGGTTTCGGAGCGCTTCCCCAAGCAATAAAAATATTCAGAAGCAAAAGCGCCAGAGACATTTCTGCTACCACATACTTTATAACAAGTGTTGGGGCATTTATTTGGATATTGTATGGGTTTGAGATAAAAAACTTTCCTATAATCATCCCTAATATTATTGGTGTCTTAATGTCAGTTATCATTTTGGTGGGGTGGTTTTTATACGGGCGTAACAAAAGGTAATAAAGTTCGGAAACCGCCCGCCTACGCGAGAACTAAAATAAAGATAATTAATTAAATATAAATTTATGAATAAAGTAGTACACTTTGAGTTTCCTTGGGATGACAAGGAACGGGCTAAAGCTTTTTATGAAAATGTTTTTGCTTGGAAAGCTTTTGAGTGGGAGAAGCTCGGCTATACCAGCTGGCAAACCGGCCCCATTGATGAAAAAATGCAGCCAAGCGAGACGGGATTTATCAACGGCGGTTCCAGCAAACGCGACCCCGAGATGCCTTGCCCCATGTTTTATATTGATACGGAAGACATAGACGCGACGCTGGCCAAAATTGTCGCTCAGGGCGGAGCGGTTGTCCGCGGCAAAACCCCGCTTGGAGAAAATGGCGCCATGGGCTTCTTGGCCTGGTTTAAAGATTCCGAGGGCAATATTCTCGGCCTAGCCCAATACAAAAAACCTGTCTAATATTTTCTAAACTCTGAATAAATAAAAAACCGGCTGGCTGTCGGTTTTTTTACTCGGGTAATAAGATAGTTAAAAGCAAATTATTGACATAAATAATAAAAAGTGTTATGTTCTATTTGCTGTTTTGATAAAATACTTGCCAAAATAGCGGAAGTTCTTTTTTAAATTAACAAAAACATCATCAACTATTAAGAGGAAAGATTATGGACGGCTTATTCCAAGCTGTGCTTTATCTGGCGCTGTCAGCTGGTTTTGTGGTAGCCGTGGTAATTTTTTACCTATGGCACACCGCCAACACCATCGGAACCGACATCACCCTCTTTAAGAATGGGTGGCGTGATTTTGATTGTATAGCAGCGCATACATATTGCCCAAAGAAAGACACGACCAATCTGCCGCTTCGCGGACGATTGGCTATTCATCAAGCCTATTTACTGGCAGCTCGCTCCGGCAAACCAATTTTGCTGGCCGTTGGCAACACAGTCAGAGGCGACTCGCGGATGGAGTGTGAAATTTATGCCGACTTTCTCAGGCGTAACTATAATTTTACAAACGTTATTCTGGGAGAGGATCATGATGCGCGCGATACGGTTCGCGAAGCTGACGAAATGCATCGTTTATGCGTGGCGCACGGCTTTAAAAAAATCATGAGGTTCGGCGCCAGATATCATCTGGCCAGAATTTCTTGGCACTGGAATCGCGTTAATGGCAATAACACCTGGAATTATTTTAAGACTATTTTCTGGCACTGGTTTCATCCTAAAGGACAGGAAATCCTTAAAACATATTATGTTGGCGTTTACTGCCCGTTTTATCTTTATTTTTTTGAGGTTCCATTTTTTTTGGTTGATATGTGTTTGCAATTTTGCGATTTATATCTGCCTGAAATAATTTCAAAAAATTTGAGAAATTTAATGCTTAATATTATTAACCGCAAAGGTTAGTCTAAACCCGTCTGACACCAAAGGATTTTTCCTAAGGAGCAGGCGGTTTTTTATTTTTTAGCCGAAAAGTGGTATAATTAAATTAACTTTATTAATTCGCCCGGTTAAGCAGATTCTCGCTTTTAGCGGGAAGGTTAACGGGGTAAAAAAACTATGCGGTTTTTAAAAACTCGCTCGTTTAAGTGGTGGGAAATTAGCTTACTGAAAGTTTGTCTTATTTCCCTGGGTATTTTAATCGGCCTCTATTTCTTTGATTACGTGGTTGAGGTCTTGTGGTTGTGGTGGATTTTGTTTGTTGCCCTGGCTGTTTATTTTATCGTCAGATTTTTTCAGAAAAAATAAAAACATGTTTTTTAAGGCGCCTGGCAAGCCAACTAAATTAAAGAAGGCGGTTTATTTGCTGGCCTCAATAATTTTAGGCCTGCTTTTAAGCGTGATTCTCCACGCCTTGATTGAGGTTAATTATATAATCTGGGCCATTAAACATAATTATATTATGTCTTTTTATGGCGGCTGTACTTTACCGCCAATTTTACAGGCGACGATTTTGCTGGCCGGTTTGGTCGGCGGTTATCTCTTGGGACTGTTTTGGTGGGACAAGGTTTATGTCAAAAGGGTTTGGTTTAGACACTTAAAACGGCGATAGGGTAAATATTTGTTAAAAAATAGGCCAATCTCGGCCTGTTTTTGTTTTATCTTGACAAAAAAGCATTTTTTTGTTATAGATTAGTAAAATAAATTAATATTTTGTTCTTTTTATTCACAATATTTTACCACAGAAAGAAGAGGTTTATTATGAGTGTTGATATCCGCAAGGAACAGGCAGAAACAATTTTGGCTAAAGCCAATGAGCTTTATGAAACAGGCGAGTTTGTGGCTCCACCCAGTAAGGGTGTTGGCAAGAATGAGTATGAATTTGGCGAGGCGACAGCTTATGAAAAAGCTTTGTATTCAGCTCGCAATTTCATAAAAGATCAAGCCAAGGCTATGAGAACTGAGATGAGGGCCGGCAAAGAAAAAGTTAATGAGAAGCGACTGTTTTTGTATAAACAAAAATACGCAGCCTTAGACAACTTGCTTTGGGCCAGCATTGATTATCGTCTTCCCAATGAATTCAAGGATGTTGGCATTAGAGCTGATTGGAAAATTGTCGGTTTTGATCAAAACGGTAAGGCTCCCGGTTTTTTTGCCAAGAGAAAAGCCAAAAAATTAGCCAAGAAAACTTTGCCTGCGGGTAATGACCTTTATCAGGCGCAAGAGGAAACCATTCTTAAAATGGTTAATGATGTTTTAGCCAAAGACGAGTTTGTTCTTCCTGATCAAGAAACAGGTGAAAACGAAAAGATTCTTGGTGAAATGACGACCTATGAAAAAGCGATTCTTTCAGCCTGCGCAATAATTGCTGAAAAACATAATGCTATGATCAAAAGAAGCGACGCCAGGGATCACAAAGAAGAATTGCTTTCCAATCAAGTAAATCACGAAATCTTGAATGATCTTCTTTGGGTTACTATCAGACATCGCCTTGGCGAAGTTTGTGAAAAGTTTGATAATTTTGGCCTCAGGTCTGATGGAAAAATTTACGCCATTGAAGAGTCAGAGGATATGATTATTAAGGCTTTAAAAGATATTTTAGGCTTAAAAATCATTGATGACAGCGATGATGATCAAAAAATTAAGTGCGCTGATTGTCCGGATTATGACACCTGCAACTTGCTCAAAAAGGTAATGATTCAGCCAGCTGCCAATGAAACTATTAATTAAATGGTAAAATGTAAAAAACAAAAGCGAATTTCTTAGGAAATTCGCTTTTTTCTTTGCCTGATTTTATTTTAAGCTCGGTGTCGGCGTTTTATGAGCATGATAGCCAGAACCGCAAAACCCAAGAGCGAGCCGATGGCGGAAATATTAAAAGCGGCTTTAACCGACCAAGTGTCCCAGATGCGGCCCAAGCCATAACCGCCGGCAATAATGGCCAAGCCGACCATGGTGTGAAAAATAGCATAAGCGCTGCCGCGGCTGGCCGGTTCAACCAAGTCGGCAATTAAGGCTCGGCCCGAGCCTTCGGTTAGGGCATAAAATAAACCATAACCGGCGAACAAGATGAGAGCAAAAGTTAGGCTTGATTCAAAGGCAAAGCCAAATTCAACAATGGCCAAGAGCAGCCAGCCGGCGGTAATGAAAGGCAGTTTGCCCCAGCGGTCGCTTAAGATGCCGATGGGGTAAGACAGGACGGCATAAATTAAAGTAAAGCCGGCAAACAAAACCGGAATCCAGGCCGGGCTGATGCCGATATCATGAGCGCGGATTAAAAATAAAGAGTCATTGATTTTGGTCAGCATGGCGATAGTGGTGCCGATAGTGAAGAGCCAAAACTGCCAAGGCAAAGGCTTGCCGGATTTAACTTTAGCTTTTTCAATGGCGGCCGGTTCGCGCACGCCGAAAAAGATTAAAGCCAGGGCGATCGCTCCGGGAATAGCGGCTAAGGCAAAGATTAGGCGATAGGTTGGCAAGGAAGCGGCCAGCCAAAACAATAAACCGGCAGCGACGAGTGGTCCGCCAACCGAGCCGGCCGTGTCAATCAAACGATGAAAGCCAAAGACTCGGCCGCTGACCGCTTGAGCTGAGGAATCGGCAATCAAGGCGTCGCGGGGCGCGTCTTTGGTGCCTTTGCCGACGCCATCAAGCGTGCGCAAGACAGCCACAGCGCCAAAAGACGAGGCCAGAGCCAAAAGCGGACGAGCAATGGACGATAAGGCGTAGCCGGCAAAAACAAAAGTTTTTCTTTTTCTGAAATGGTCGGACAAAACGCCCGAAACAAATCTGAAAATACTGGTTGAGCCTTGCAGGAGGCCGTCAATGGCGCCAATGCCGGCATGGCTGATGCCGATTAAGCTCAAGAAGACCGGCAAAACCGGCGTAATTAAATCTTGGCCAAAGCCTGAAGCTAAGGCTACGAAAGCGACGATGATAACATTGCGAGGAATTTTGCCTGCCCGCGGGTGCGGGACGCGGCCATGGGGTCTGGGCATAAAATTATTTTATTTTTGACACATTTTTTGATAAAGGTCGCCGAACTTATTATTTTTATCAAGCCGGTTTTTAATGGCGTTATAATTTTGGCGGTTATAGATTTGCCAAAATCTTTCGGGCGAATAATGATTTTGCGAAATTAGAGTTTTAATGCCGCCTAAGGCGAAAACCTTGTCTTCCAAAACTTTTGACCAATCAATTCCGGGATTGTTATTAGGCCGGCCGTAGATGGCGCAATCTATAAATAATTGGCCGGCGGCGGCCTTGGTTATAGTTTCATTAAGCCAGGGATAAGCCAGGCGCGGGCGATAAGGCACAATCCAAAGGGGGAAAAAATTAAAATCTTTGGCATACCAGCGATAAAATTTGGGAAAATTATTTTGCGGAATAAAAACATCAACAATAATATCCGGCCGGCGTTTAAGGGCGGCTAATAATTTTTTTAAACGGCGCGACCAGTTTATTAAATTGGTGGAGCCCAGCACGAATTTGCCGATGAGCGCTCGCACCAATTTATTTTCCAGGCCGGGCACAGTTTTGCTCAGCCAATGGCAATCAGCATCGTAGCGAAAAAAATAATCAGACGTCGTCAAATAATCTTCGGTTTTTTGCCAGGTGCTTTTGTAAAAAACTTTAAGCCAGTCGTAATGGGAAAGATAAGGCGCTTTGTCAACGAATTGCCCTAAGCAAATCGTAAATTTATTCGGCGCGTGGATAATGGCATCAATAAAATTGTCGGTACTGCCGGCGCAAAGCTCTTGCAAATTATCCCAAAAATCAGCAAAGTCGGAAAATTTCAGATAAGTCATTTTAACCAAAGGTTTGGCCGGCAATAATTTACAAGTTATTTTAGTTAAAATACCCAAGGTGCCATAAGAGCCGTGGATCATTTCAAAAATATCCGGATTAACTTGTCGGGAGCAGTTAATAATTTCGCCCCGGCCATTGACCAATTCGTAGGCCAAACAAGAGTCGTGAAAACCGCCATATTTGTAGCTCAGCGCTTCCACGCTGCAGCCGCTAACGGCGCCGCCCACAGTAATGGTTTTAAGTTCCGGCACCACGGCCGGCATTAAGCCCAAGGGCAGAGTGGCTTGAACCAAATCATAAAAACTGACGCCGGCTTCAGCCACGGCGATTTGCTTGTCGGCGTCTATCAGTAAAATTTCATTAAGGGATTTGAGATCAAGCGGTTTGGCGTTAGCCCTTGGTTCGTGCGCGCCGGGCACAACATGCGAGACAGAGGCTTTGGCTAAAACCAAACCGCCCGGAGTTGGCCAGCTTTGGGCCACGGCTTTGGCTAAACGGGCGACTTTGGCTTGATGATTCATATTATAAATTATAACACAAACTTTTGTTCGGTTGTTAATTTCGGCAAATTAAACTAAAATTAAGGCAAGGAGCTATTATTAAATTAAATTATGACTGAAACAATTTTATGGTCGGCGTTCTTTGGTTTAGTCGGCGGCTTAATTCGCGGCTTAATCGGCTTCGCCAAATTTTTTAGAAGAAACAAGCGAGAACAGAAGCTCAAATTATGGTCCACGATTTTTTCAGCCTTGGTCGCGGCCTTGGTCGGCGCGGTTGCCGGCGCTTTGGCCGGAACAACTTGGAAGACCGCCATCTTGGTTGGCTATGCCGGCACTGATTTGATTGAAAGCCTTTATAAAATTAAAACCAAACAGGGTTTGGAAATATAAT
>JAKAEX010000027.1 GCA_021819805.1 bacterium
CGTCGGTGCTAAAACCGAAAGCTCTTAAGAGCGAGGTCACGGCCACCTTGCGTTTGCGGTCAATGCGCGCCCAGATTACATTATTAATATCGGTTTCCAGCTCAATCCAAGCGCCGCGGTTTGGAATAATTTTGGCGCTATAGCAATTTTTACCTTTAATCGGCGCTGAGCTGAAAATAACACCGGCTGACCTGATCAGCTGAGAAACAATGGCGCGCTCAATACCATTAATGATAAAGGTGCCGTTCTTGGTCATCAAAGGAAAATCGCCCAAGAAAACTTCCTGCACCACGCTTTGGTCGTTCTTTTTGTTTAAGAGAGTAGCTTTGACTCTGAGAGCGGCTTCATAGGTAACGTTTTTGGCTTTGCTCTCAGCTTCGCTAAACTTCGGCTCGTCAAAATAATACTCGCCGAAAGACAATTCTAAATCACGTCCGATAAAATCGGTAATGGGAGAAAACTCATCAAAGAGATCCGCCAAACCTTCTTTAAAAAACCAGTCGTAAGAATTTTTTTGCACCTCGATCAAGTCGGGCATCTTCATCACCGCCTCGCAATCAATAAAGTATTTGCGATCCGGGTGGCGATCAAGATTCACTAAAGTTTTTGGCATAGTTTTACGGTATTGGCTAAAAATAATTTTCTTTGGTCGAAGCCAAGACTCAAGAAAATTACTTTTAACAAATCTTTTAAAGCCACAAAAAAATCTCAAACGAAATTGTTTGAGTTTGTGGCTGTTTTACTTTAGGCAATTAATGGCCAAATATTTTTTAAAAATAATTGTTTTTAAAAATATAAAAACGACCTGTGGCCAGACGAAAAAATGGCTAAAGACGCTAAAATTAGCGTCTTGATTGGTCGCTCTTGTCTATTCGGTTCTGTAAGTCAATTGTCAGAGTTCGCATTAGCTTGACTTGCTGTTTTTTACTTTTTTTATACTAACAAAAAAAAATAAAAATGTCAAATATCTTGGCTAAATTTTTAAAATAGTCAAGTATTTATAATTTTTGTTTAATTTTGGCCAAATTCTTGCTTAAAATTCTATTTATCGTTTAATCTCTATTTTCAAAATAAAGTGAGTTATCCACAAAAAAAGAAAAGTTAATTAACCCTTTTCATAATGCCGGCTAATTCGTCATCGTCCCAGAAATCTAAAATAACTTGGCCGCCATGAGTGCGGCGCTTAATCATCACTTTGCCGCCAAAAAAGGCCTGCAGCTTGGCTTCACGGTCGCGGTCGCCGATATTTTCTTTAATTCTGGACTGTTTGGTGCCGCCCATTTTTTGAGTTTCAATCGTCACTTGGGCCACGGTCATTTTATTGGCCACCACCTTTTTAAACATTTCCAGTTGTTTGGCTTCGCTATCCAAACCGGCAATAATCTTGGCATGGCCTTCGCTAATGCGACCCTCGGCCAAAGCTCTCTGAATTTCTTCCGGCAAGTTAAGAAAACGAACAGTGTTGGCCACCACCGAACGGGATTTGCCCAAACGGTCGGCCACCGCTTCGTTGGTTAAATTAAATTCATCAGCCAAGCGGCGATAAGCCATGGCCAGCTCAATCGGATTTAAATCTTGGCGTTGAATATTTTCAATCAAAGCCAGCTCCAATTTTTTCTGTTCGTCGGCTTCGCGAATAATTACCGGCACAGTCGGCAAGCTGATACTTTTGGCGGCGCGCAAACGCCGTTCACCGGCAATCAACCGATAAGTGTTGCCGCTTTTGGAAACAACCAAGGGTTGTAAGATGCCGTATTGTTTGATTGATTGCGCCAACTCCGCCAAACTGCTTTCATCAAAATCAGTGCGCGGCTGTTGGCTGTTAGTCTCAATAACTTTTGGATCAATATGCCAAATCTTATCGTCTTCGTTGACAATGCTTACCGCCGGCGTAATTTGGTCGTCGGCTTGTTTATTTATTTTTTGGGGAATCAATGAGCCAAGTCCCCTGCCTAATCCCGCCATAAATTATAAATTATTCTAAGTCCATTATTTCTCTGGCTAATTTTTCATAAGCCTTGCCGCCTTTGGAGGTGGCATCGTAATGTAAAATGCTGCGGCCGTAGCTGGGCGCTTCAGCTAAGCGGACACTGCGCGGAATAATCGTGCGAAAAATCCGGTTGGGAAAATATTGATACAACTCGTTCATGACCGCGCCGGACAAAGTGTTGCGCTTATCAAACATAGTAATAACCGCGCCCATGATGTTTAAGTTTTGTTTTAAATTATTTTGCACCAAGCTGATGGTATTTAAAAGCTGGCCCAAACCTTCCAAAGCAAAGTATTCGCTTTGCACCGGAATCAAAACTTCGTCGGCCGCCACCAAACTGTTGATGGTTAACAAACCCAAAGACGGCGGCCCATCTATTATAACATAATCATACTCACCTTTGATATCCTGCAAAATATTGTGCAAGCGAAATTCGCGATCATCCAAGCCGACCAGCTCCACGCCGGCGCCGGCCAAACTTTCCGTGGCCGGAGCGATTTGCAAACGTTGCTGTAAAGTTCGCTTCACAATTTCCGGCAAAGCCTTTGAACCGATAATCGCTTCATAAACGCCGTGCTCCAATTTTTCATGTTCAATGCCCACGCCCGAGGTGGCATTGGCCTGCGGGTCAACATCAACCAACAGCACTTCCCGTCCCAAGTGCGCCAAATAAGCCGCCAAGTTAACTGCTGTGGTGGTTTTGCCGACTCCTCCTTTTTGATTAACAATGGCGATTATTTTCCCCATAGATATATTATTCTATTATAACCTAAGCGCGAGTCTTTGACAATTTTATATATTGAAAACTTTGACAATTATTGTTATATTGTTTATATTGTTTCAAGCCATAAGAAAGCCCAGGTGGCGGAATTGGTAGACGCGCGGGTCTCAAAAACCCGTTCTGGCAACGGAGTGAGGGTTCGATTCCCTCCCTGGGCACCAAGATTAAAAGTATGCTTAACAAAAAGCTACTTGCTTACATTGCTGGCGTCGCTATTGGCGATGGGAATTTATCTAACCCCAACGGCCGAGCGACCAGACTAAGAATCACTTGCGACAAAAAATACGAAAACATCATCGAAGAAATAGTCGCCTCAATTAAGACCCTGTTGCCAAACAACAGGGTATCTTTAATTAAAAGGAGTGATAACTGCCTCGATATCAGTTGTTATTCAAATAAATGGGAAAAATGGTTAGGTTGGCAGGCTGATGGCGGCTCAAAGATGAAACAAAATATTTCTATTCCTTTGTGGATAAAACATAATAAAAATTATGCTACTCGGTGTCTAAAGGGGCTGATGCAGACAGATGGTTCAATTTACACAGACAGAAAATACAAAATGGTAAATTTTGTCACGGCTATTCCTCGATTAGCCGCGGAAGTCAAAGAAACAATCACACAGCTCGGATTTCCCTGTCATCTCTATGTTTTCGAAAATAAAAATTCTCAAACAAAATACACGGTAAGGGTATCCAAAAAAACAGAAAATTTTATCAATTTAATCGGCTTATACAAAAATTAATTTAACCGCGGACTGCCTGCCCGCCGCCGCGGGAATGACAAAATTATTGCCTATTATGCGCCGTGCCTTGTGTGTTATATGCTTTTGACTTTTTTTCTTTTTTGTATTAAACTATCCACAGAGCTTTGGGTATAGGCCAAAGCTTTGTCTAATTAATAAAATGACAACCTATGTTTAACGAACAAGAATTTTTAAACGAAGAGCCAATTGAGGAAGAAGAAACCTCAGGCGAAGAAGGTCTTGAAGACGAAGCCGGTCTTGGCGACGATGACGACATGGACGCCGATGACGACATCGGTGGCGATGATGATTTGGACGCTGATGATGAAGAAGACGCTGGCTCAGTTGACGAAGAGTAATTATAAGACCAGATACTGAATACCTCCGCTTTGTCGGGGGTATTTTTTACCAAAATTAAAGCCCCAGTTTTTACTGAGGCTTTTTTGTTATTTAATAGTTATTACTACCGGCCAATAACGACGACCAAAGAGCAAACATTCCCAAACCGATTCGTTTGTGTATAAGTCAAAAGTTAAACCGAAAGTCGGCTGAATCCAGTTGGCGGTTCGATCCTTAACCACATAAGTTCGGTTGTTCATAAAAACGGTTGAGCCCAAAGGAATCCAATAATTGGAGGTGGCAACAGCGCCGATGTAGGGCCATTCGCCATTGGACATAGGGTTGCCGGTCCAAACATACTTGCTGATGGAGGCTGTTGTCATAATAACTTCCGCCGCCTTTGGCTTGGGCAAAACCGGCTGTTTCGGCTTGGGTAAAACCTTAGGCTTAGGCTTAGCCACAATGCGGTGCTTATGTTGCTTTGGCTTGGCAATTTTCACCGGTTTTTTATGCTTAGCCCAAAGATTATCGCTGGCCAAGATAAAAATAATTGTTATTAAGACAATCAAGCAAGTTTTAATTTTAGCCATTTTCAGACCTTTCAAAATACTGTTTAATCTTGTTTTCTTGTAAAATACTACATTTTACACAATTTGTCAAGACTAATAACTTTGACAAACAAGCAATCTTTAATTATTGTGGTCTTACAGAAAATATTGTCGCACTTTTAAAAGAGGACCACTTTGAAAAAGCTGCTTGTTGGTGCAAGCACCGGCTGGCTTTTTGCCACAGAAATATTCTCACTGTTTCAGCACAGAAATATCTTAAACCAGGCTCGAGCCGATGGCTTTGAGTTGGTTTTAGCAAAGTTTGACCAACAAAACCAAAGAACCCTGTCGATGTTGGCCACCTACGCCAATGAAGCGCTGGAGGATTTTCAATTCAGATCGCTTCATTTGCCCACCTACCAAAACAACGCTGACTACAAAGATTGTCTGACTATCAGCCAAGCAATTATGGCTAAGCATGGAATAAGCACAGCGCTTACTCATCCGCTTTATGTCAGCCAGCAAGATTACGCCTATGATTTTTTTGAACAAATGGTGGCTGGCGGCATTCCCCTGGCCATTGAAAATATGGACAAGCAAACCAATGGCGGCTTTAAGCTGGTTGAGCTGGAAACCCTAATCAACAAATATAATCTTAATTTTGTTTTAGACGTTCAGCACGCCTACGAGCACGATCCGAGTATGAGTTATGCGCTTGATCTCTTTAAGGCTTTCGGGCACAAAATCACTCACTGTCATGTAAGCGGCGAAACCAAAGACAACCCCCATGCTCTTTTATATCAAGCTAAAAACACCAAGGCAATTATCAATTTCTTGGCCACCATACTTGATGAAAAAAATGTTCCCCTAATTCTTGAAGGCAAATACACCAATTCCAAAGAATTAAAAACGGAAATATCTTTTATCAAAAAAGAACTAAGCTAATAATTATCAACAACGACCATCTCGGTCGTTGTTTTTCTTTTAATAAAAACACCTCGCTTCAGGCGAGGTGTTTTATTTTGACTTTTAGTTTTTAGAGTCCGAGTTCGGCCGGAGTGCCAACTGGTTGATAGCCGTCCAAAATTTCCGGCGTCACGCCATACTGTTTTTTGCCTTTGTAGCCGGCTCTTAATTCTTCCAGACTCTTGATGTGATATCTTTTGCCATTATTAACCACATGGATTTTTTTATCATCTAAGTTGCGCAAGAGACTGCCGTCGGAATAGGTTTTAGCGCCTAAGACCTGACAAACGCTCGGCGCAGTTTCCGTATTCGGATAATTGGCTAAAACTTCCGGCTTCACATTAATAATCTTTTTGGCTTTGCAGAGATTTAATTCCGCCACCGATTTAATGTGATATTTATTGCCTTCGGTAATAACATAAATCTTTTTGCTCTTGTTGTCGCGCAAGAAAGTGCCGTCCGGATAAGTTTTAACACCTAAGACAACACCGCCGCCCTGATTGCCTGGATTCTGTTCAGTTGTCTGTCCGCCGTTGTTATTTTGTCCGCCATTGCCGGTTTGTTCGCCCAAAACCGAACCGCAAGTCTGTTTGGCCGCGGCGCGTTGAGCATCAGTCATAGAACAACCTTCAGGGATAACTGTTTTAACACTGCGCAGTTGAACACCATCAAGACAAATCTGCCAATCAGTATATTCAACGCTTACACAAGGCGAGCTAACAGTAACACCAATGGAACCGCCACCACCGCCACCACCGCATGATCCGGCATTGCAGGACTGGCTGGCCGTTGGTTTATCGCCGGTACAGAAACTATCGGCCACGGTTTGTTGTTCGCTGCTCTGACAAGTAACGGTTCTGGTTTGAGTGCCATCGCCGCAACTGGCGCTACAGGTGCCCCAGTCGGTCGTTACCCAGCTATAAGTAATGACCCTGGTAGTGTTATTAAAAGTACAGGTAACGTAATCACCATTAGTTAAAACAACTTTTTTACCATTAGCGATAGGGTCTCCAAGGCTTTGACCTTCACCGTGCGTGCAGGACACGCTAGCTAAAGACAAACCCTCGGGCACGGTTTCAGTTATATCATAAGTGTTGGCGGCTAATGATAAAAAGCCTTCAGTTGAACCGACGCCGTCAAAGGTCGTTATTGACTCGGTTCTGGGAACTTCATCACCGGTTTTTCTGATAGAAAAATTAAAGGTTCCGTCTTGGCCATCAGTATTCTTTTTGATTTTAAGTCTGGCCGGTTTGTCATTATTAGTGATAGTGCAAGTAGCGCTGCCACCATTGGTAATAACTATATTATCGCAATTGCTGTTATCACGGTAGCTATAGGTGGTTGTATAAGCGTTATCTGCTAATTCTGTTACGCTGTAAGTGCCGGCGTTAAGAGTTAAATCTTTACAACCAATAGCCGAACCATCACACTCCTCAAAGGCCACCGGATCACCGGTAGTTTGATTGTGCGTTACCTGGAAAGAAAAATTACCAACAGTCTTGGTTCCGCCATCGTCGTTAATTACACGCTTGTGGACACGCAAAGTGCCGGGTTGGTCATCATTGGTAATGGTGCAGACCCAAGCTTTCTGTTCGCCGAGAACAACTGTGCCGGCGGTCGTCTCTACGCCATCGGTGCAGCTGATAGTTTGAGTATAGCCACTGATATCATGAGGATTGGTCTCGCTTACAGTATAGGTGCCGGGGGTAAGGAAATTAGCCTGGCCGCTAACAACGGATGTATCTGAATTTATCCACAGCGGGAAATCTTCAATCGTGGCAGTGCCGCCGTTGTCATTTGGTAAATATTTTTTAACTGTAATCGCGCCTTGGCCGGCTGGGATGTCGCTATTGGTAATAGTACAAGTGGTCGCTTCGCCGGCTTGCCCATTACTATGAACAGTAACATCGCAATTTGAAGTTGAAATCGCATAAGCGCCATTAGGTAAAACTTCGGTAATATGATAGGTGCCCGGATTAACCGAAAGGTCGTTTTCGCCCAAAGAAGCATTATCAGTATTTTGAATAAAAGCAATCGGCTCGCCATTATTCAATTTGAAGGAAAAGTCCCCGGCTTTCGCTGTGCCAATATCGTGGTTGTTAACAATTTTTTTCACAATCAACGAACCGAGCTTTTGCTTGTTGGTAATCGTCAATATTATATTATCGCCCGGATTGATAACTATTTGCGCGCCGGCAGTCGCTCCATCGCTGTCTTGGGAAAAAGAATCAAAGGTGTAATTATCATCAATATCCTCGGAAATCGTATAGGTGCCGGGCTCTAAATCGTTATAGGAAACATCACTACCTTCAATCAAAGTTTGTCCCTTTTCGCCATTGTTAAGACGAATGGTAAATGGCTGGTCGTCAGTAACGTCTTCGCTTTGCGGACCGACCACGTCTTTATGGACAGTAATAGAGCCGTATTTAGTGTTAGTAAAAAAACAATCTTTAGTTTCACCTGCGCCAATCACGACATCTGTACAACCCACAGGTTCGCCTGGATACCAATACGGCATGTCGCTTAAAATTTCTGTTACCGAGTAAGTGGCTGGGCTTACTTCAAAATCCCAACTAGACCCATCTGAGACAGAGCCAGTAGAATCGCCCGTTACTGTTCCCGTTCCAGAAATAGCAATCGGGAAGACATCTGAATTTGGCGACGGATTAGTGGTTTTATGCACAATCAGATGGCCTTTTTTGATGTTAGTAAAGGTGCAAGTTACTCCTCCAGCAACTGACAACACATTGCCGCAATCAGAACTTGAAATCCAACCAGATGTATTGTTTTCCGTTATTGTATAATGATGGCCAAGAGTGACAGTAAAACTTACACTATGGTCAACCGCCAAATCGGTGCGGGTGGCCGCAGAGGTAATTGTCCCGCCGTCAGCGCTTGAGGCAGTAACAGAAAAATGAGTAGTATCATCAACCGGATTGATCATTTTAGTAACGGTAATGGTGCCGGTAGGAAGAGTGTAATAAACGGTTATACTAATATAATCCACATAAACCTTTAAATTTCCTCCAACTGTTCCGTCTTTCTTAGCCGCGAAGGCAACACCGAAATTAGCACTATTAACATCAGCTGGGGTTAAGGTCGCCCCCCATAAATCAGAGCTTCCTCCATGGGATTCTGAAAAATCTGATAAGGTGTAGCTTGTGGCCGTAGAACGATCTACAGATCCGATCACACCGCCCTTAACTAAGCGAACAGCCGCATCTCTGGCGGGTGAAATA
>JAKAEX010000028.1 GCA_021819805.1 bacterium
AAAGGCCTCATTAACCTGGTAATATTTCTTGTCTTGTTTGAGCACTTTAGTGCCCTCTTCAGCCAAACCGTCGTCATCCCTGGCCACAATCAGCCCAATTTCCAGCAAGTTGCTCAGCTCGCGATGAACCGAATTAAGCTGAAGTTCCAGGTTTCTGGCCACCTCCCTAACAAAAAAACGCTGTTTTGGATTGAGCAAAAACAGCTTAAGAATTTTAACGCGGGCATTGGAACCGAAAAGCTTGCTGAGCATAGGACTGAACGCCCAAAGTCCGGGCGTTTCAATTTTTATTAGTTTTATAGTATAATATCTAACAGCGAGAGTCAAGTTAAACTTGGCTGTTTCAATATTGTAAACAGCGTATTTTATGCCCTATAAACTCGCCCAACTTACAGTCAATCCGGAACACAAATCTGATATTCTAAGTCGGATTTTCACCAGTCAGCCCAGCATGGAAGAAGAGCAAATTTTGGGCAAACTTTTCGTTTTACTGGAAATAAAAAATCAAAAGACCGACATCATGTTGGCCAATTTTATTATTGACCGAATTAATCTTTTTTATTACCAAAACGAACAAACGCCGCTTTTGGCTCGCTTGGCCACCATTACCGTCAATGATATCTTTGAAAACAGCCTGGCCAAGTTAAATCAAGAAATTGTTAATTTTACCCAAGCCGAAAAACTCAGCTTTAACCCCCAAGATTTCAATATTACCATCGGGGTTATTTTTAAAAACAAACTTTACTTCGCCAGCCTGGGCCACAACAAGGCTCTTTTAATTTATAAATCAAAAGTTAAAAACAACCGGCAAATCAATGATTACAATTTAATGAACATTACCGCCAGCACGGCCGACCCGACGCAGGAAATTGTTTTGGATAATAAATTGTTTACCAACACCATCGTCGGCGTTATTCCGCCGGAGGGCTATATTATTTTTACCAATGAATCACTCTATGAATTCCTATCGGAAAAACAATTGGTTAAAATTATTACCACCCTGCCGCCAGCCGGCGCCGCCGAACAAATAAAAAATATTTTAGAACAAACCAATATCTACATGCCCTTTGTTGGCCTAATTATTAAAAACCAGCAACTCAGCAAACCGGCTGATGAGTGGGGAGCGCCGGTAATTGACCCGCGAGTTAAGGCCGAACCCTCTCCGGTTCATCACGCGATAGAACCCAATCGCCGCCGCGAACAAGACTTCCGCCAAGAACGCGACCTCAACAAAGAATCAATCAAAGCTCTCAACCGAACAGTTTCCAAGACAGCCCAAATTCTCAGACCGCCGGGTTTTATTAACCTGGAAAAAATTAAAAAATTATTGCCAAAAATCAAACTGCCAACTTCTGCCGGTAAACAAAATAAATTAATTGTTAACCGCAGTGATTTATCTTGGCTTAAACGCGAGGGTGTAATTTCTCTTAAAAAAATCGGCTCCGGCCTGCTTAAAATTTTCTCCATTATTTTTCGTTTAGCCAGTGATGGCCTCCGGCGCTTGACCGACCGGCGCGAGCGCCAAACTGTTGTTGAAAAAGTTAGCGGTCTTAAGCAACGTCTGGGCCGCAAGCATTTAATCGTTTTGGGCGTGGCCGCTTTTTGTCTGCTGGCCTTCGCCTTCAGCCTTTATTTTACGGGGGTGCAAAAAGATAAACGCCTTAAGGAAACAGCCTGGAGCGAAGCCAAAGATCAGTTTGAACAAAAAAACAAAGAAATAGAAGCCGACTTGGTTTATGAAAATAACAGCAAGGCTCAGCTTAGTTTGGAAGAAATGACCACCATCATTAATCAACTCAAAAATAATGCCGGCACTAAGCACGCTCAGGAACTTCAAGATCTCACTAAGCGCTACCAAGCCTTGGTTGATAGAATCAGCGGCTTAGTCAGATTACCCTCGCCGGAAAAAATCTGGTCTTTGCCCTCAGGCCAAACAGCCGACAGCTTAGCTTGGCTGGATAATCGTCTTTATTTAGCCAGTTCAAATAATCAAAACCTTACGCAATTTGATTTAAACAGCAAAAACAGCCAAACCATCATTTCTAATGAAGCCAATCTTCGCCTGCTGAACACCGACCGCGACGGCAATCTCTGGCTACTGGGACAAAGCAAACTCTTTACCATAGACAAAGCCGGCAAAGTAAGCGATAAGTCCATTGATAATTTGGGCGGCCAAGTTTTAGCGGCTAATGTCTATAATAGTCGCCTCTACTTATTTGACGGCGCCGCCAAACAAGTTTTCCGCTATCAAATTAGCGGCATTAGTTTAAGCAGCCCGAGTCCTTGGCTGCAATCAACTATTACGGACAAAATTAATGATTTGGGCATTGATACTTCTATTTATCTTTTGGGCGACAGCCAAATCTTTAAATATGATGCCGGCGCTGGCGGAGCTTTAACTTTGGAAAACATTTTCCCGAGCTTAACTCAAGCGAAAAAGTTAGTCGCTCCCGCCGGCACTGATTTATTAGCCGTGCTTGAACCAAGCACTAAGCGCTTGATTATTTTCAGCCGAGCCGGCAAACTGCTTGGTCAATATACCAGCGATCAATGGCAGGACTTAAAAGGCCTAACCATTACACCTGACGGCAAAACCGCCTATCTTCTAAACGGCTCTGATGTTTATAAAGTAAGTTTGACCGGAGCTAAAAAGTAAAAATTTATCTGACAATAACAAAACACCCCGCTATTAAACGGGGTGTTTTAAAAAAGTAAAAAATTTTACTTCAAGGTAACCTTGGCGCCGGCTTCTTCCAAAACTTTCTTAATCTTTTCAGCCTCTTCTTTGTTGACACCTTCCTTCACCATTTTCGGAGCGCCGTCAACCAAATCTTTGGCTTCTTTCAAGCCCAATTCAGTAACAGTGCGGACAGCTTTAATGACGCTTACTTTGTTGGCACCGCCATCGCTTAATTCAACGTCAAAGCTATCTTTTTCTTCAGCCGGAGCGGCGGCAGCGCCAGGAGCGGCAGCCATCATCATGGCCGGAGCAGCGGCGGACACGCCAAATTTTTCTTCTAAGATTTTGACCAATTCGGCCAAATCCAAAACGGACATCTTTTCAATTGATTCAACCAAAGAAGCAAACTTCTCTGGCACTACAATGTTTTTTTCTTCCATAAAATTAATTTAAGATTTGTTATTTAGCTTTTTTTCTCTTGGATAGCGTTTAAGACGCCAACTAAATTGCGCAAGTTGCCGGCCAAAGCATTAACAAAGCCGGAAACCGGAGCGTTGATGGAACCAACCAACTTGGCATAAAGTTCCTCGCGCGACGGCAAGCTGGCTAAAGCTTTAACCTGATCAGCTTCAATTAAACGGCCTTCCAAGATGCCGCCCAAAAAGCTCACTTGTTCTTTATGGTCCTTAATGAAGTTGTTCAAGATTTTTGCCGGAGCTACTTCATCCTCATAGCCGAAAACAACAGCCATCTGGCCATCATTGGCGCGAGAATCAAAACCGGAAAAATTCTTGTCCTTTAAGGCCAAGTTAAGCAAGGTTTTTTTCGCAACGTAATATTCGCTCGCTTCATTTCTGAGTTGATTGCGCAATTCTTCATTGTCAACCACCTTAACAGCGTTAAAGCGGGCAAAGACCACGGATTTAGCTCGATCAAACTTGGCGTTCAAATCGCGCAAAATCTCCTGCTTTTTGATTTTGGTTTTTGCCATAAATTATTTTTAATCCGTTTTAAACAAAAAAACGGCTATAAAAGCCGCAGAAAAGATGTTAACGGTTAACTGCTAAGGTTAACTGTTATTTTCGTCTCGGCAGGTCTTATGAATGCCTGCTGTCTGCGACTATTAAGTTGTGAAATAATGATATCATAATTGCTTGCTTTGTCAAGAAGCCAATGTTTTCTTATTTTTTTGTTTATTATTAGCCAATATTAATTATATAGCCTTGACTTTTGTGCTGTTTTATGATATAATTAAAAATTAAAAAGTTCATTACAATTAATTATTTATATATTTGGAGGCAGCAATGCAACACACAATTGTTTCCATTAATCCCCGCTCTCTGTTCAAGTTCTCCTTAAGCCTATTCTTAATTCTGGGTTTATGGCTGGCGGTTTTCTATTTTAGGGATCTTACCGTTGCCGGTCTTGAGAATTTTGCCCATGGAGCCAAAAATCATCGGGCCATTTGGGAAAATTTCTTTCTGGCTGTTTATGGCTTACCGGCTTTGATTATCAGCATCTTCAGGCTGAAGTTTTGTTTAAAAATCATAGCTGGCGGCGCCAAACAAGCTTTGATAATTGATCTTGAAAAAAAATCAATTACTCATATAGCTAACCAGCAAAAACACCAGCTAACTTATCAGACAATCATTGACGCTAAAACTTTTGTCTGCGACAAAGCCTTTGATAAAAAAACCCTGGCGCTTACTTTAAAATTAGCGCCTGACTCGCCGCTTTACGAAACCTATCCCGATAAGTTTACGCTGGACTTGCCTTGTGTTCCTAAAGCTGAAGACGAAGCTGAATTTATTTTAGGTCTTGCCAAATTTGTTGAGAAAAATACCGTTGGCGGCAAACTGAAAAAATCAGCCACTGTGGAAGCCTACTACCAGCAATTCAGTAAAAACTAACCAACGTCGCTAAAATTTAAAAACCCTTACCACCACGGTAAGGGTTTTCTTTTTTAAAAAATTAATCCTGAACACAGCGCGCAACCAAAAAACTGTTAGCGCCATTTTGGGTTGCCCTGGTAATATAATTATTAGCTGCGGTAAACTCTCGCCTAAATTTCTGGTTGCCGCTTTGAGTGGTTGAAGTCCAGATTTCGGTATATAGTTTTGGATATCCATAATAACCACCTTGATAAAAACCAGAAGCCCTGATAGTAAATCCTGATAAATTATTACCACCATTGCCAGTGTCCCACCAGGCAGTGCCGGCTTCTTTAAGCTTGGCGCCGGCTATATCGCAAGCGCTGCCGGATCTATCTCTAATAGCATCGGTATTGCAAGGAGCTGTTGGCTCTAACGCTACCTCTAAAGCTCTCCATTCGGCATCAGTGGCTATATGCCAGCCGGTTGGACACAAACCACGCGCTCCATCAGTTGTAGAGCCATTCATTAAAGAAGACCAAATATACAAATAGCCGACAAAAGCGGCATCAGCGCAATTCGGGGTGGCGCTATTAACAGCCGGGCAAACATAATCAGTGCCATTGTTCAAACTCGTGCCATCAGGTTTTTGCGTGGTTTTTAAATTTTCTTTTAACCAACATTCGCCTGTGTTAACCGCGCCATTGCCATTGATATCAATAAAAACTGTATTATAAGTATCGCCATTATAACTTACCGAGGCCGGACAAGTGGCTGCGGGCGGCACAATTGGCGTATTGATAATGGCCGGCGTCGCTTCGGCCGGACCGGCGGCCAAACCGCCAAAATCGCCGGCCAAGCAATAAGTTAAAGTGTAAGACAAGCCATTGTTGGTTCTGGTATAGGTATATTCATTATTAGGGTTTGACTGACAAGCGCCCTCGGCCACTGGCGTTGGGTTGGACGGCACTTTGGTCATAAAAGTTTTAGCGCCATCACTGGAAGTTAAGGGCTGGCCGCTCGTCACGCTCGCCGGATAAACACCTTCATCCAGCACAATTATTTCCAAAGCGGTTTGAATTTGTTTGATGTCGGAGACTCTTTTAGCGTCGCGCGCCTTGGTTCTGGTTGAAGTCACCATGATCACGGCTAAAGTCGCCAAGATGCCGATAATAACAATCACCACTAATAATTCAATCAGGGTGAAGCCGTTTGAAATTTGTTGTTTTCTAAAGCCAAGCATCTTCTAATAATAACACAAAAAAAGAAGAAGTTTAACCGCATCTTCTTTTTTTATTTTTTTTAACTGTCATGCTGGAGCGTAGCGATAGCATCTCTTGCCTTTGAGATTCTATCGCTCGCTACGCTCACTCCAGAATGACAAAGAGAGATTATTTTAAATATTTGGCCTTATTAAGCTTGTGCTCGGCAAAAGTTTTAGAGAAGATTGTTTCGCCGGTATCGGGGCGAGATAAAAAATAATTATAGTCGCTGGCCTTGGGATAAATCGCGGCGCGAATCGCTACCAAGCCGGGGTTATCAATCGGCGTTGGCGGCAAACCATCATTGCGATAAGTATTATAAGGTGAAACAGTTTCCAATTCTTTCAAACTATAAGCCGGTTTATTGCCGCCTAAAACATAAGCCAAGGTGGCGTCGGACTCCAAACGCTGGCCATTGGCCATGCGGCGCCAAAACACGCCGGAGACTAAAGCCATGTCATCTGGCGTGCGCACTTCTTTTTCTAAAATTGAAGCCATGGTTAAAATTTCAAACAAAGTTTTATTTTGCCGCTTAATTTCGCCAAACTCCGGCGAAACTTTACTTTCAAAATTGTTTAACATTTTTATAAGCAAATCTTCGCAGGTGGCATCGCTAAACACGCGATAAGTATCCGGAAACAAATAACCCTCTAAGTCGGTGTTTTGCGGCACTTCGCGCAACCAAGCATAGCGCTTGAACTCCGGCGGCAAATTTTTTATTCTGGCGGCGAACAATTGATTGCAATCGCCTTTAATTAGCTGGTTGCTGACCAAATAGTCATTAATTTCTTTCAGGTTCATCCCCTCTTTGATTAAAATGTTTTTTTCTTGAAAATCAGCTTCGCCGCGCGCCAATCTTTTAACGATATCTTTCAAATTATTGCCTGCCTTAAAAATATAATCACCGGCCAGCAATTTAGTCTTATGGTTTAACTTAATATAAACCTTAAAAGCTAACTCTGATTTGATTAAATTATTCTTAGCCAAGTCGGCGGCAATAGCCGACACGCCCTCGCCCTCGGTGATAACAATTTTTGTGTCTTGTTTAATTTGATAACTTATTTTTACCTCATACCAAAAGACGCCTATAATCGCCAAGGCAACTAAAACCACCAAACCAAATAAAAATTTTCTCATTAATTTAAACATGTCTTTAATTTACAATAATCAATTTACAATTTTCAATCAATTTTCAATGTTAAAAATTTCATAAATTTAAAAATTGAAAATTAAATCTTGACTGTAAATTGTAAATTAGTAAATTGAAAATTTATAAAAACTCTTCATTCCCCTCTTCTTTTAATTTATCTAAGCATTTTTTAACGTCGGCTGAGTTTTTCAAAGAGGAAATAAACAAGGCGTCATCAGTGTCAATTACTATTAAGTCTTCCACATCATTAACCACGATAATTTTTTTTCCGCTATTGTTGTAAACCAAGCTGTTGTTAACCTCATTGGCCACTACCTTGCCCTTGAACAGGTTGGCGCCGTCAGCCGACAGCATCCGCTTGATGATGTGCCACTTGCCTAAATCACTCCAGCCAATCCTGTCAGACACACTCATCGCCACTTGCGGCGCCCGATGAGTAATAGCCGACTCAATCGTCATTTTCTCGGTGCCGGCATAAAGTTCGGCCGCCTTATCTGTCTCGCCGGCGCGAATCGCCGCTACCACTGCTTGGCAAAGCCGATGCATTTCCGGCTGTAATTTGGCAAACAGCTCATCAATATAACCCAAGCGCCAAAGATACATGCCGGTATGGCAATAATAAATGCCGGAATCAATTAATTCTTGGCAATATTCAGCGTTGGGTTTTTCGGCCATGCCGGCCACTTCATAAATTGCTTCTTCATCAAGCTTGGCCAAATTGGCGCCGATTTTAAAATAACTATAACCGGTATCAACCACGGCCGGCCTAACGGCTGGCGTCAGAATATGATCGGGATTGTCTTTAATAAAACTATGGGACAACTTCAACAAACTATGAAAAGCTTCGGGGTTGGAAATATAATCATCCGAGGGCAAAGAAGCGATAATCTCGTCAGGGGAACAAAATTGTTTCAGCCAAGCCACTTCCAGACACATAGCCGGACCGGTGTTGCGGGCTTCGCTTTCCAAAATTAAATTATCAAGCGGCAAAGTCGGCAACTCAGCTTTTAATTTATCGGCTAAAGCCTGGCTGATTGAAATAAAAATATCTTCCGGCTTAACCAAATCTTTGATTCGTTCGTAAGTGGTGGTAAGCATTGTCTGTTCACCCACTACTTTTTGAAATTGTTTGGGGTTATCGCGACGGCTCATTGGCCACAGTCTGGCGCCCACGCCGCCGGCCCGAATAACGACTTTCATATAGTTTGTTATTTCTTGCCTATTATAATATAATAACAGTAGGCAGAAAAAAGTCCACCCTCTTAGCGGCTCTAAACACTTAATTATGAAGATTTTACTTCTACCTCTCTTGGCCGGGCTGATTGCCCAGGTTAGCAAATTTTTTGTCAAAAGCAATCGAGCCAGATTTACCTGGCGAGGCATTACCGCTTACGCCGGCATGCCCTCCGGTCATAGCGCCATTACCGTGGCGCTGTCCGCTATTATTTTTCTGGAAGAAGGCTTAACCAGCACTTTGGCCGTGGCTGTCGTCGTTATGATTATTACTATTCGCGACGCTGTTGGCTTGAGACGGCAAATCGGCAAACAAGGCGAAGTCTTAAATGAATTAGTAGCCGACTTGGATGAAGATGATTTATTAGACG
>JAKAEX010000029.1 GCA_021819805.1 bacterium
CTATCTTTATCATGTCTTAGACAAGCCTGATATTAGCGATGGCGCTCTGGACAGCCTTAAAAATGAGCTGGTTCGCTTGGAAATGGCCTATCCCGACCTAATTACCCCGGATTCTCCCACCCAGCGCGTAGGAGGCCGTCCTTTGGCCAAATTTGCCAAAGTAAGGCACGAGAGCCCCATGATGAGTATGTTTGACGCCTTCAGCGAAGAAGAGATGTCTGAGTGGCACCAAAGGCTAATTAAGATTTTAGGCTCTAATAAAGGACTTAATTTTTATGCTGAATTGAAGCTGGATGGCTTAGCTATGAGTCTGCGCTATGATAAGGGCGTTTTTGTTAAAGGGGCGACTCGCGGCGACGGCCGAGTCGGGGAAGACGTAACGGCTAATTTAAAAACCATCGCCTCTATACCTTTAAAATTAAGAGTGCCCACAGACAAAGAATTGGCTGATTTAAAAATTGCCAAAACCAGCCGCGACAAAATTATCAGAGCGGCCGAGTCGGGCGAGGTGGAAATAAGAGGCGAGGCCATTATGACCGCCAAAGTTTTTGCCGAGCTTAATAAGAAATACAAAAAAGAGGGCAAGCCGCTTCTGGCCAATCCGCGCAACGCCGCCGCCGGCTCCATCCGCCAACTGGATCCCAAAATTACGGCTGAGCGCTATTTGGATTTTTATTGTTATGATATCGCCACGGAATTTGGCTTGGAACGCCATGAGCAAGAGCACGAGGTTGCTAAATTGTTAGGCGTTAAAATTTTAAAACAAAATAAGTTTTGCGCAGATTTGTCGGCGGTCTTTAAATTTCATAAGCAGATAGAAGCCAATCGCGACAAAATCGGTTTTGATTGCGATGGCGTGGTGGTCGTGGTTAATGATTTGTCTTTGTGGCAGAAGCTGGGTATTGTCGGCAAAGGTCCGCGCTATATGATGGCCTACAAATTCAGCGCCGAGCAAGTTACCACCAAACTTTTAGATGTGGTTTGGCAAACCGGCCGCACCGGCGTCCTGACGCCGACCGCAGTATTGGAACCGGTGCGCGTGGGCGGGGTAACGGTCAGTCATTCCACACTCCATAATTTTGATGAAATAAATCGTTTACATTTGAAAATAGGCGACACGATTATCGTGGAGCGCGCCGGCGATGTTATTCCTAAAATTGTCGGCAATTTGCCGAAGCTCCGTACCGGCCATGAAAAAACTATTAACGCGCCCAAGGTTTGCCCGATTTGCGGTTCGCATGTTGAACAAGTCAAAGGCGAGGTGGCCTATCGCTGTACCAATAAGAATTGCTATGCCGTGCAACTGCGTAATTTGGCGCACTGGTCCAGCAAAGGCGCCGTTGATATTGAGGGCTTGGGTCCGAAAATCATAGAAATGTTGGTTAAAGAAGGCTTGGTCCATGACGTAGCTGATTTTTATTTATTAACCAAAGATGATTTAATCGGCTTGCCCGGTTTTGCTGAGAAGGCGGCTGATAATTTAGTTAAAGCTTTAGAGGCTAAAAAAATTATTCCATTAGCGAAATTTATTTATGCTCTCGGCATTCATCATGTCGGCGAAGAGACAGCGGCCACTTTAGCTAAAAGTGAAAAGCTAAAAGCTAAAAGCTTAAAGGATTTTATCGCCTTATCTCAAAAATTGTCTTTAGAAGAACTAACCGAGGTGGCCGATATCGGACCTGTGGTCGCGCAAAGCATTTACGATTGGCTGCATGATGCCAAAAATTTCAAATTGCTAAAAAAATTGGACTCTGTTAAAATTAATATACAAAAAGAACATCGCGGCGCCGAGCCTTTGGCTGGCCAGAAATTTGTTTTAACCGGCAGCTTGGACAGCTTGGAACGCGAAGTTGCCAAAGATAAAATTCGCGCTTTGGGCGGCGAGGCGAGTGAATCTGTAAGCGCCAAAACCGATTATGTGGTAGTGGGGGAGAATCCGGGCAGTAAGTTAGCTAAGGCTAAAAAATTAGGAGTTAAGGTAATAGATGAAAAAGAGTTTTTGAGATTATTAAAAAGTTGATTTATGATTACTAAGTCTGCTGTTCAACATGTGGCGCAATTAGCTAAGCTGAAAATCAGTGAAACGGAGGCTGAGAAGTATGCCGGTGAATTGTCGCAAGTGTTGGGTTATATTGACCAATTAAATGAAGTTGATACCGGTGGCCAGCAAATTGATATTGAGCTTAATGATTTAGCTAATCGCTGGCGCGCCGATAAAGTGGTTGATTGGGCTGAAGCTGAAAAACAGTTGGCTCTTAACCAAGCCGAGATTGCGGAAAACAATTTAGTCAAAGTACCTAAAATAATTTAAAAATATATGAAGATTTTAGTAATTGACAATGACATCAATATCAACGGCTTAATCAAGACCGTCTTAAGCACGGAAAAAACTTATCAAGTTGATTTCGCTTTAAGCGGCAAAGACGGCTTAAAAAAACTTAAGGCCGAAAAATATGATTTGGCTTTGGTGGATTTAACCATGCCGGAAGTAAGCGGTTTTGATATCTGCAAGTTTATGACGGCCGACGACGACCTTAAGCATGTGCCGGTCATTATTATCAGCGCCATGCCGGTTAAGGACAAAAATTTCCAGGCCGAACACGGTAATTTTCAAAATTTACCGGTGGTCAAAGGTCTGATTGAGAAGCCATTTGATGTTCACGAGCTTTTGGACATGATTAAGGAGGTCACCAAAAAATAGGCCAATATTACTTTAAAAACAGCGTTTTTAGACGCTGTTTTTTATTGTCCTTACCCCTCCCCTCCGAAGGGGGGAATAACTTGCTTGACAAAAATGTAAAAATATGATTTAATCTTAGTAGAAAATTTTAAAAAATCGGAACCTTTAAAATTAAATAAATGTAGTATAAACAGAAGGAGTCTTACAATGTTTTGTAAAATTGATCAGAAAAGCCCCATTGTTTACGAGATTGAAGGTATTGGACATTCTAAAACAGAGAAGAAGCCTGATGCATTCAATGTTGTTACGCAGAATAAATTTCTCAGAACTTTACCAAAAGAAGTTCAGGCAGAAGTTTGTAAAGATGGTAAAACGATTGGCGAAGTTGCCAAAGTCTGGAATAAAATAGTTTGGCCTAAGAGAACATTTTTTGATGGCAGTACTGCTGAGTTAGCAATGCTGGCCGTTCAGGATTGTTTTGAAAACGCCCTAAATCGAAATTTTATTGATTTTGATCCGGGCGGCATAGACCTTATTATTGGCGCCACTAACACCGGGCCAGGCTATTCCAGCTTAGCTGATTATGTTAAGAGAGGGATTGGTATTAATCCGCCTGCAGCCAGGCGTGATGAAAACAGTCTCGTCAACGCCGAGTGCTGGGACTTAACAGAAGCCTGTACCAGCGGCAGCGTTGCTATTACTAAAGCGATTGCTTGCATAGCCGGCGGCATGTATAAGCGGGTGTTGGTTGTTTGCTCGGAAAAAGCCACAACTTTAACGCCTCGCGAAAAGTGGCAGGGGAGCAATCTCTTCGGAGATGCGAGCTTTGCCATGATGCTTAAGGCGAGTACTGACAAGACCAAACAATCGTTCTATTTTTTTGAAAACAATTGTTTTCCTTTTGACGGAAACATTGAATTTATCAGAAAAACTGAAACCGGATTTTTCCAGGACGGCAGAAAGGTGCATAGGTTTGTCGGTGGCAAGGTAATACCAACTTTTGTTGATAGCGTTAAGCGAGCCGGCATTGAAGTGGAAGATATTTCCCACATAATTTTTCATCAGCCTTCTTTAAAAACCGTAGAGTTTTCAGAGGAAGAATTGAGAAAATTATGGCCAAACTTTAAAGGAAAATTCCACAAAAGCAAAAACATTGGTAATGCCAGTAGCGCAAGCTTCGGACATTTAGTGTCCACAAAATACCAAGAAGGGATAATCAAACCAGGTGAAATGGTGGTTACCCTTACTTTCGGCGCCGGTCTTAGCCTGTCAATTTTAGGCTTTCGGTTTACCGAATGTTAATAATTTAGTAATTTTTACAAAGTTCCGCTTATAATAAGTGGAACTTTTTTTGTTCAATTTTAGCCTATTTTTTTGTTAAATACCTGCCACGTGGGCAGTTTACTGCCTTTACGTGGTTGACAGAAAGTTTAAAATGTGATATGGTATAAATATCCTAAAAACAGGGTAAAAATAAAAAAAAATTTGAACTTTGAAAATAAAATAATGTTGTAAAATAAAAAGGAGTTAAGAAATGATTCGTGATAATATCTTCGGATTTATCTCGCAGTTTATGGGGATAGAGACCGTTAAGTATTTAGCCCCACATTTGTTAAAAGAGGCTGATTTAAACGACCCTATATCTATTGAAAGCACGCTTTTAGACAGGGAACCATTTGTTGCGACCAACATTAGCGGTCGTACTCCAAGTGGAGATCTTGTTAGAGGAAAGTTTGCTTTTGTTCCGTTATTAGCTGAATATCTTACAAGGCAAGTTCCTGTTCCAAGGTCAGTTTATCTGCCACTTATTAGAGGGGCAGTCAATAAATTAGCTGATAGAGGAGCTTCTTTTGTTGGCCTGGGTTCTTTAACTGGCTCAGGACTTACTGGTGGTGGTAAGCTTGTCCGTCCCGTTAATACCTACCTTACTACTGGCAATACTTTTGCTGCCTGTTCTTCTGTTATGGCAATTGAAAAAGTATTTGAAAAGTTTAACCGTAAATTTAACAAGGGAACATTTACTGTCCTTGGCGCCACAGGATCAATTGGAACAGCAATTAGTCATGAACTCGCGAAACGTCTTGAAGGAGACGCTAAACTTGTATTGCTTGCAAGAAGTGAAGTGCCTCTTAAAAATCTCAAAAATGAGATAAGGAAACCATTTGTTGAGTATTCAACTGAAATTGAGGCCAATATTCCATTGGCAGACGTGTTGGTGGTTACAACGGCTAATCATAATTGTGTGGTTAGTTGCGATATGCCTAAGAGTGGGTCTGTTATTATTGATGATACAAAGCCGTGGAATTGTGACCCCCGGTTAAAAGACAGAGAAGATGTTCTACATATTGATGGTGGGTTAATTTCTGTGCCAGACATTGATTTTGGTATGAATATGGATTGCCCAGAAAAAACAATTTACGCCTGTCTTGTAGAAACCATCATTTTATGGCTAAGGTCGTTTGAGGAAGATTATTTTCTTGGCAAGGTCCAACATGATCAGCTTCCAATAATGAAGGAGTATTCTCAAGAATATGGTTTTGAATTAGCACCTTTTCATAGTTTTAATGAGTTGATTCCAGAAAAATTTTATGAAAATTTTTCTAATAGATGCAATTTTTAAAACAAAGATTTGTAGTAACGATTTATTTTGACCGGATAGCAAAAGCTATTCGGTCTTTTTTTAAACCAAAAATTAATATACTCAAAAAACCGACCTTTCTTTTTTAAAAAGATTAAATATGTTATATTAAAGGTAAGAAAATTGATTTTTTATTATGGCCATTACTTCGTTATTGCCACTAGTAAGCTCTGTTTTTGTTTTTTTTCTTGGTATTTTTGTTTTACGCAAAAATATTAAGTCTAGAATAAATTTTACCTTTTTTCTTCACGCCATTACAGTAACAATGTGGTTGTTTTTTACCTTTATGATGTTCCAAAGCAAGGGCAATATTGAGATGGCAATATTTTGGGACAGAATGGTTTATTTGGGTGTTATTTTTGTTCCGGCATTTATGTATCATTTTTGTTTAGCTTTTACTAACAAAAAAAATAATACCTTATTGTATATCAGCTATATTCTTTCTACGATTTTTATATTTTTGAGTAGGACGGACTATTTTGTCAAAGATGTTTTTATTTACAAATGGGGTGTGCACACCAAGGCTCAAATTTTTCACCATATATTTTTGATTTATTTTTGTGCCATTGTTGTAACTTGGTTTATTCAAATGTTTAGATATTATAGAAGACTTGGTGGCCAGTCTATTAAGAAGGAACAAACAAGATATGTCTTTATTGCTTTTTTGGTTTTATTTTCATTGGGGTTACCGGCTTATTTGCCAGCCTATGGTATAGGTATATATCCCTTTTCTTATATAGCAGGATTGCTTTTTGTTATAATTTTGGCCTATGCGATTGTTAACACTCGTTTAATGGATATTAAATTAGTGTTGAGGCAGTCTACGGTTTATTTAACCTCTTTGAGTCTAACCTTAATTCCGGCGCTATTTTTGAAATATTTATTTGATAATTTTTTACCCGAATATTCATACTGGATAGACACCGTTATTGTTATCTTCTCTATCACTATTTTTCCTTTTTTCAAAGAAAGAATTTATCGTTTTGCCAATAAGTATTTATTTTCTTCTTTGTATGATACCAAAACTGTCATTAAAGAATTGTCAGATAAATTGGGCTCAACTTTGGAAACAGGGACAATTTATCAAACCGTGACTGACGTTTTATCAAGTGCCTTGCATATGAAAGCTTTGTCGTTTTTGGCTTGCGGGGTTAAAAAGAAAGATGTGCGTATTTTGTTTAACTCAGGCTTGCGGGTAGCGGAAGGTATGAGGTCGGAAGTGGCTTGCAAGGTTATTTTTGGCACTTACGCCGGTGCCGGCAAAATGGTTATTTTGGATGAGTTAAAAAACAAACCGGGTCGTCAAGATAAAGTAGTTTCCAAGGCTTTGGCCGACACCGGCGCCGAAGTTTTGGTGCCTTTAACAGTTAATGATAAATCGGTCGGCATTATCGCTTTAGGTTCTAAGGAGTCGGGGGATAGCTATAATAATGAAGATTTGGATTTATTAAAAATTGTTGGTTCCCAAACTGCTATCGCCTTAGAGAACGCCTTGCTTTACGAAGAAACCAAAAAGTTTAATGTTAAGTTGGTCAAAGAAGTGGATAGGGCGACTCATGAACTCAAGCAGGCTAATGATGAATTGAAGACTTTGGATCGCGCCAAGTCTGATTTTATTTCCATTGCCTCGCACCAGTTAAGAACGCCATTAACAGTTATTAAGGGTTATGGCTCTATGATGCTGGAAGGCTCGTTTGGCCAGATGCCCGCGCCCATCAAAGACAATGTTCAAAAGATTTATGATTCAAATGAACGTTTGATTAATTTGGTTGAGGATCTATTGAACGTCTCGCGCATTGAGTCCGGCCGTCTGCAATTTAACTTTGAACTCGGTCAGCTGGATGAAATGATTGCCAGCGTGGTTGAAGAGCTTACAGCCAATGCCGCCAAGAAAAATCTATTTTTGAAATTTAATAAGCCGAAAAAAGCCTTCCCGGCCATCAAGATGGATAAAACTAAGCTGCGCCAGGTGGCCATTAATTTAATTGATAATGCTATTAAGTATACAGAAAAAGGCGGTATTACCATTGATTTGATTCAGGAAGGCGACAAGCTAAAATTTTGCGTAGCCGATACCGGTATGGGCATCAAGGCTGAGGAAATTCCCAACCTGTTCAAAAAGTTTTCTCGCGGCGAAGAGACCTCTATTATCCATACCGAAGGCACCGGCTTGGGCTTGTATGTCGGCAAGATGATGATTGAGGCGCACGGCGGCCGTATTTGGGCTGAGTCGGACGGTGAGGGCAAGGGCAGTAGATTCTGTTTTGAACTGCCGATAATTACGACTGTTGACCAGGCTCAAGTAAGCGTTAAAAATCCTAAAGCTTAAATATATGACTAAAAAAATTTGTATCGTGGAGGACGAAGTTAACATCGCCGAGATGTATAAAACCTTATTTGAGAATGAGGGCTATGAGGTGCGTTGCGCCTATGACGGCGAGGCCGGCTTAGCTCTGATTACCGAATATAAACCAGACCTGGTTTTGCTGGATATTATTATGCCGAAAATGGACGGCTTTGAAGTTTTGAAAAAATTAAAATGTCATCGCTTGAACGACCACATGATGATTTGTGTGCTGTCCAATTTGGACCAGCGCCATGATATGGAAAAAGTTTTTGAATTAGGCGCTAAACAATATTTTGTTAAGTCTCATATTACGCCTCGCAATCTT
>JAKAEX010000030.1 GCA_021819805.1 bacterium
AGGCGATTGATAAAAAATGGACTCATAAGAAAGATTAAATAAAAAAATATGGAAATCAAAAATTTATTAATTCAAGGGCGGGAAATTTGGGGCGACAAAAAATTAAACCTCGGCCAAATTATCGTGCGTATGGGAAAAGTTTTTGGCGATATTTGCCGCTGGGAGCGCGATGCCGTTAAAGATCAGCCCACGCACAACGACGAGGAATTAAAAAAAGAATTGGGCAATACGATTTTTTCTACAATCAAATTTTGCGACGATTTAGGCTACGACCCCGAAGAATGCATTAATATCGCCATTGATTGCCAGAAAAAATTCCAAAAATAATATTGATGTTCTTGAATAAAAAAAGCCCCAGCTAAATTTGCTAGGGCGTAGATGTACTAATTTTTCTAGATGTATGTTGTCATGATGACTTATGAACAACACCGAATCCTTGTGCGGCCACAATTTGTATGGCTTCATCGGGGCTAAATCCGACTTTTACTAAGGAATGGTACATCTTCCTCATTAGACGAGCTCCTGTATCAAAAAGCTCATCATTCTTCTCAAATTCTTGCATCATTTTGAGCATTTCAGCTATTACTTCTTCCATTTTTCCTCTCCTTTGTGAATGTGTTTTTGTCTTTAAAATAGTTTATTTTATTTTTATATATTAGCATACTTTTAATTATTTGTCAATAGTTATTCAAAAATAGCTAAAATTAAATAAAAAGCCATCGTTAATTAACGATGGCATATAAAATCGACCCCTGCGGGACTCGGACCCACGACCTTCAGGTCGATAGCGGAAAACAACAGTTTTCTGTGTCTAGAATTAAAAAACCATCATACGACTTCCGCATCCTGACGCTCTACCCCTGAGCTAAGGGGATATATATTCAAAAGAACTTTTAATTTTTATAGTTTACATCGCTCCATAAAAATGTCAAATTTACAACATACCAACAAACTTAAGAATGTTGGTATGACAAAAATAAAATGAAGGAAAAATTAAAATTATTTTGGCACAGATTTTTTCGCGTCAGCGTCATCATCAAAGGCGTGGACGGCGTGCTGGATTTAGTTTCCAGCTGGTTTTTGTTCTTTTCCGCCACTAACCCCATTGCCACGGCCCTGCCGTTTTTGTTCCGACGCGAACTTTTGGAAGACCCGGAGGACTTTATCGCCAATTGGCTGATCGGCGCTTCGCAAAAAGTCCTGCCCGAAACCCTGACTTTCATCGCCGTTTATCTCCTAATCCACGGCTTGGTCAAAATCAGTTTGGCCTTGGCACTCTTAAGCAAACATTACCGCGTTTATCAAGTAGCCGGCATCGTGCTGGCCGCTTTCATCGGCTACCAGATTTACCGCTTCACTCACACGCACTCGCTGGCATTGCTCCTCGTGACGATTTATGATGTAATAATCCTGTCCTTAATTTATCCCGAAGCCAAAAATTTAAAAACGAAAACGCCATAATTTAAAAGCTATGCGTCCAAAATTTATCCCGTCCGTAATAAATATCATCGCGCTATGTATTGTAATAGCCGGCGTCAGCGTCTTTTTTATTGATAGGGCCACTTGGATGGGGCCGGCTATGATTATTATCGGCATAATTTGCCTGCTGTCCCTAAAGTTTTTTAAGATAAAATTAAGAACCACTTTACCGGATATCTTTTTTGGCGTTTTGGATAATGGTTCTTTAGCCATTTTCGCCATTTTCGGCGCTCGTTTTGCCGGCGTGGCCGGCGCCATTATCGGCGGTATCGCCGGCAATGCCATCACCGACGGCATCGCCGGATTGTTTGAGGGCTATGCGGCGGAAAAATTGCGTCTACAAAATGTTTCAGAAAAAAGAACCATGCTAAAATCGGCCGTGGGCAAGATGGCCGGCTGCCTCTTGGGCGCAGGCGTTATTTTAACCATTGCCAGTTTTATAAAATTTTAATAATTAATTCACCCCGTTAAATAATTTTGCCAAAGGCAAAATTGCTCAGAGAGCATTTAACTGGGTAAACCATATGAAAAAAACTATCATGCTAATGCCGATTTTAATTTTGTTAAGTGGCTGCACCATCGGGGGTTGGCAAATTACCAAGCAAACGCCGCCAGCGACGCCGGGTACCGATAATCAAGTGGCCTGCACGCTGGAGGCCAAGATTTGCCCGGACGGCACGGCAGTCGGCCGAAAGGGCCCGAATTGCGAATTTGAAGCCTGCCCGGCAGCCAAACCGACCGGCGGCAATGTTTTAAATTTAAGCGGACAAAACTTAAGCAAGGTGCCAGATTCGGTTTTCAACCAGACCAATTTAACAGAGTTGAATGTCTCCAACAACAACTTGACCGGCGCCCTCCAATCCCAAATCGGACAACTGAAAAATTTAAGAATACTTAACGCCAGCAATAATCAAATGACGGGCGTGCCCGCGGAAGTCGGTCAGCTCTCTAAGTTAGAGGTGCTGAATTTGGCCAACAACCAGTTGACCGGCCTGCCTTATGAACTGGGCAACCTGAAAAATTTAAAGACGCTTAATTTGTCCAGCAACAGCTATTCCACGCAGGATTTGGAAGTTATCAAAAAGGGTCTGCCTGCCAATGTGAATATTATTAAATAAAACATATGAACCCGTCGCAAATTTACATCGCCATAGCCATTGTTGCCTTGGCTATCATCGCCGTAGCTATTCTGCGTAAAAATAAGAACAAACCACAGGAAAAATTGTCCGTTTGGTCCGGGCTGGCTTTCGGTTTTATTTTCGCGGGAATTATTTTTGGCGAAATTAAAACAGTCGGCTACAGCTTAATGGCCATCGGCGGCATCTTGGCGTTAATTGATATCATAAGAAAAATGAAAAAATAAAAAGCTCCAAGATAACTCTTGGAGCAATAAAATAGAAAAATCAAAGTGCTGCGGCAAATTCTTTTTTAATCACCTTAAATCCGACTGAAAAACCATCTATTCTTTCAACGGTAACTTCTCCCATGTTTTTAAGAACAAGAACAAGACCGTTATACTCCTCGGGATTTAAAGCAAATGGATAACTGCCGGGGACCAATCGAGAATGCGGATGATCGAAAACTATTTGTCCTTTATTAAGCGTTATAGTCGCTTTTCCTGTCGCTACAGCGTCTGGAAACTCTAGACAAAACATTTCCGCCTCGGCTTGCGCTTCTGAGCACAAACTAAAACCCATGACTTTGCCTTTTCCATTTTTCAATACTTCAAAATTCAATTCAGCTCGCGCCATAATACCCCCGATAAAATTACAAAAATAGTTGAAAATGTATGTGATATTAGTTAGAATTCGTTTGAAAAGAGCTTTTGCGTAAGATTACACTATTTAAGGTAATTGTCAAGAAACTATGAAGTATCTACTGCTTACTCTGGAGTATCCGCCGTTCAAGGGTGGCGTTGGCCATTATTATTTTAATTTGGTTAAAAATTGGCCGGGAAAACACACCCCGGCCCACGGCCACCCCTCTCAAGAGGGGAATATTAAGGTGATTGATAATAGTAATAATAAACTCGTTGATAATAAACGGGCGTTTTTGAAATGGTGGCCGGCGATGGGGGTTTTAAAATCTGAATTGAAAAAGAATCCCGACAATTATGTCTTAGTCGGGCATCTTTTACCGCTCGGTACCGTGGCTTGGCTCTTGTCTTTTGTTTATAAATTCAAGTACTGCGTTTTTTTACATGGTTATGATTTAAGTTTAGGCTGGTCGCAAACCCGCAAGCGCTGGCTGATTAAGGCAATTTTAAATAAAGCCGATAAAATTATCTGCGCCAATACTTACACCGCCAGCCAAGCCAAAAAAATATTAAATTTGTCATTCCGACCGGAGCAAAGCGGAGTGGAGGAATCGCTTCGAGGTGGTACTAAGGATACGGCGAAGGGATCCCTCGGCTACGCTCGGGATGACAGGAAGGATAATTATAGCAAGGTGGTTGTGGTCAATCCGGGTATTGAGGGCGGAACTATCGTCTATGACGAGGCCAAAATTGAGGCCCTGAAAAGGCGCTATAATTTGTCCGGGAAAACCGTCCTTTTGACCGTCGGGCGGCTAACCAAGCGAAAAGGGGCTGATATGGCCTTGGAGGAGGCTAATTTAAGGTCTAAAATAGGCAATTTAGGGCTTGGCCGCCAAACCCATATTTTAACCGATGTTGACGATGAGGAAAAGATGAATTGGTACAAGCTTTGTGATATCTTTATTATGACCGCCAGGCAGATTGGCGCCGATATGGAGGGCTTTGGCATTGTCTATCTGGAAGCCGGTTTAGCCGGCAAGCCGGTCATCGCCGGAGCGAGCGGCGGAGTGGCCGACGCGGTAGCGGATAATGTAAATGGTTTGCTGGTTAATCCAACCGACGCCGAGCAAATCAGCGAGGCGATTATTAAGCTCGCTAAATATCCGTCCTTGAGAAATCGTTTAGGCGATGCCGGCCGAGCGCGCGCCTTGGAAAATTTTAATTGGGAAAAGCAGGCTAAGAAAATCTTCGATTTTCTAACGAAAAATTAATATGAAAAAATCTGCGCAAAAACATGTTGGTATATTAGTCGCCATTAAGCCGCCGGAGATTGTCAATAAAAATATTATTAAATCGCGTCAATATATAAACAAGGCTAACGGCCTTGTTATCTACGGCAATTCTGATGCGCATATAACTTTGTTTGTGAATAGTTATAAAAATTTCAGTGAAGCGGATAAATTAATTTCCGCAATCGCGGCCAAACATAAAGCCTTTGCAGCAAAAATTGACGGTTTATTTGATTTTGCCAAAGATCCGATTAACAAAACCCATACCATAGTTTATAAAGTGGCCGCTTCCGCCCAATTGCGCCGCCTGCAAAAAGACATAACTAACAAATTAAATAAAATCCGCACCGATTATCAGGAAAAGTCTATGATTGAGAAAAAACTGTATGCCAACGAACAGGAGAGAAAAAATATTTTAAAATACGGTTTTCCTTTCGGTCCGGAAAAGTGGACTTTTCACGCCACTATTGGCTCGATTAAAGCCAATAAATTTAAATCAGCGTGGCAACACGCGCAACGATACAATTTGCAGAAAAAATGGCGCGTGGATTCCATCGGCGTCTATATTTATCTCGGCACCGACGGCTTTGTGCTATTTAAAGAATATGCGTTGAAAAAATAAAATTTTTAACAACCTAATTCGTAACACTTTGTCATTGCGAGGAGTGAAGCGACGAAGCAATCTCTGCTTATTGGGACAAGAATAGAGATTGCCACGCTCCCTGCGGTCGCTCGCAATGACATAAAATATATGATTTCCATAATAATTCCAGTTTACAATCAAGCCGAGAAGCTGGCCAAGTGTCTGGCGAGCATTTTGAACCAGACTTTTACTGATTATGAAATAATCGTGGTTAATGACGACTCTAAGGACAACATCAAAAAGGTGATAGAGAATTTTAAAAAAGAATTGGCGGCGCTGGCCTTGCCGGAATCGCGCCTGGCTTCGGAAAATCCTGAATTGGAAAAAGTGGAACTGGCAAATTTTAAATTTATTACCCAAGCCAACGGCGGAGCCAACGCGGCACGCAATCGCGGAGCGCGCGAGGCGACGGGGGAGTATCTGCTGTTTTGCGACGCGGATATTGTTTTGGATAAACAAGCGCTGGAATATTTTGCGGACGCGCTCAAGGAAAATCCGGAAGCCAGCTACGCTTATTCGTCTTTTAAATACGGCTGGAAAACTTTTCGTTTATTTCCTTTTGACGCGGACAAATTAAAACAAATGCCGTATATTCATACGACTTCGTTAATCAGACGAAAGGACTGGCCCGGCTTTGACGAGAAAATAAAACGCTTGCAGGACTGGGATTTGTGGCTGACGATGCTTGAGGCCGGTAAAACTGGCGTCTGGATTGATATGATTTTATTGCGCGTCGCGGGCGGGGGAACAATGAGCGCCTGGCTGCCGGCTTTTGCCTACAAACTGCTACCGTGGCTGGGTAGCGTGAAAAAATACAACGCCGCCGTGGCGGTGATAAAAAAGAAACATAATCTTTAACAAAAAACTGTGTCATGCCAAACTTGATTTGGCATCCAGGTGTATGAAAGACTACCGCTATTATGTCTATATTCAGGCCAGCAAAAGAAATGGCACTTTACATATCGGTGTCACTAATAATTTATTAAATAGAACTAGTCAACACAAAAATAAAGAAATCAAAAGTTTCACTGAAAAATATAATGTAAATAGATTGGTTTATTTTGAAATATACAAAGACATTAATAAAGCGCTTTATCGTGAAAAACAGCTGAAGGCTTGGCAGAGGCAATGGAAGATTAAGTTGATAGAAAAAGAAAATTCAACTTGGCGCGATTTATATCATGATTTGTTAAAATAAAACATTAATACTATTTACTCCTGGATCCCAGCTCGCGGGCTGGGATGACACATATGGATTTGAAAAATATTTTTGATAAAAAATTTTGGCTGATTTTGCTGGCGATTCTGGTCGTTGAAATTTTGTCTTATCTCGGTTTTATTTGGCCGGTTATTAATACCATTGGTTTTTTTGTTATCGCGGCGGTGGCGCTGGTGCTGTCGATAATGGATATAAAATACGGCTTACTGCTGGCGCTCGCTGAATTATTTATCGGTTCGTTCGGACATTTATTTGTTTGGGAAGTTAAAGGCGTTGATATCTCTATCCGCATGGCTTTGTGGCTGATTGTGTTGTGGGTGTGGCTAGCACAAGTGATTGTATTGTCATTTCGACCGAAGCGAAGCGAAGTGGAGAAATCGCTTCAAGGTGGCACGAAGGATACGGCGAAGGGATCCCTCGGCTCCGCTCGGGATGACAAAGGAGAGAAAGAGAAATGGTATGACTTTTTCAAGCTGCCTTACGGCAAATATTTTTATCTTTTGTTTGCCTTTGTCGCGCTGGGTTTAGTGGTCGGCTATGTTAATCATAATAATTTTGCCAACATAGTTTTAGATGCTAACAGCTGGTTTTATTTGGCACTGATTTTTCCCTTGGCGCAAGTGTTTGGAAAAGGTGGACCTCACCCCGACCCCCTCCTTACGAAGGAGAGGGAAAATAATTGGCAAGTTTTGGTGCGGCTGCTGGCGGCCGCGGTCGTTTGGCTTAGCGTGGAAACTTTGGCGGCGCTGGCATTTTTTTCGCACCTTGCCGATTGGCAAAATTTAGGCTTGTATCGCTGGCTACGCGTGACGGGCGTGGGCGAGGTGACAAGTATGAGCTCGGATTTTGTGCGCGTCTTTTTCCAGTCGCATATTTATGTTTTGGCGGCGGTTTGTTTATTGCTACCGCTGATTATTAAATTGATAATAAACCAGCGTGGTACTAAGGATACGGCGAAGGGATCCCTTGGCTCCGCTCGGGATGACAAGGGGGGGGTGTGGCTGGCGTGGCTGTTATTAACCATTGGTTTGACGGTAATTATTATCGGGCAGTCGCGCAGTTTTTGGCTGGGGCTGGCGGCGGCGCTGGTGATTTTTAATGTAAATTATTTTTTCAGTAAAGACCCCTACCCAACCTCCCCCTTGGTAAGGGGGAGGAGAAAGGAAGGGGTATGGCGCGTTTGGTTTAAGTTTGTCGGACTTTTTGCGGCTAGTGTTATCGCCAGCTTATTGCTTATGACTACTTTGGTTAAACTGCCCGGCTTCGGGGCTTGGAATATGTTAAGCCAGAGAAGCAATTTAAACGAGGCGGCGGTGTCGTCGCGCTGGGCGCTTTTACCCAAGCTCTGGCAGAAAATCGGCGAGTCGCCGGTTATCGGCAAGGGTTTTGGCACAACCGTTATTTATAAATCCAGCGACCCGCGCGTTTTGGCCACTCATCCCGACGGTCTTTACGAAACTTATGCTTTTGAATGGGGCTGGTTGGATTTATGGCTGAAATTAAGTTTAGTCGGCGCTTTAATTTAT
>JAKAEX010000031.1 GCA_021819805.1 bacterium
TATCAATCGCGCTTAAATCATTGGTAATATTCTGATCATATAATCTGATGCGCGTGTTTTGCGGCGACTCCACAAAGAAAAAAGAAGTGATGAAAGCGCCCAAAACCAAAACCAAGGAGACAATTAAATAAGCAAGATTAATGCCCTTTTTAGCTTTAAGGCCCTGCTTAATGTCATAAAAATAATAACTGAAAATAAGACCGGTAATCACTAAAATACTGATGGTCTTCAGAATAAATTTAAGCGATAGCTGTCCGTTGAGCCAGCTGTTAATCGTGCCAATCAGCCAGCCGATAGCGACCACGGCGCTGACAAATAAAATAAAATAAGTAAGCCAGCGGCGAATACCCGAATCAGCTTTAAGCTCGCCTTTTTTAAAGGCGCTCTTAATTAGGCTCAGCATCCAGTAGTAAAGCGGTGTGGCAATAACGATGGCTGAGATAGCAAACTTCATGATAGAGTCGGAGTAGCCCTCATAACCGACCAAAACATCAGCCACCGCCTTGTTGATAACTTGAAAAAGAATCATGCCGGTTGACAGCGCCATAAAAATTAAGGCGACTAAGCTCAGCATGTACCAAAACGCGAACTTGGCATTGTTGTTCATAAGGTTAGATTTATGATTTAAGAATTATGATTTAAGAATTTTTTAAAACCCTAACCAAATCGCACAAATTATATATATAATTACTATACTTAACACAATAGCAACGCACCAAGGATAAAATAAAAATATTTTATTAATTGTATTCTCCTTTCTACTGTAGTCTTCTGCTGTTAATTTTTTCATTCCGGTTATGTCTAATATTGATTTTTCTGTCTTGCTATTAGCATAATTATTTTCAAACAAGAAAAACCACACTGATGACATTATTAAAAACAACAAAACGGATAAAGCTGACTTTAAATAAATTGTTACTTTTACTATTCCATTAAAGGTGGCTACAGCTAAAATCATTGCGGATAAAGAGGCTACTGTCATTATAAAACGCGACCTTTCTAAAAGTATATCCTTCAAAAAATCTAGGTTAATTTTTAATTTTTCCAATTTTTCTTGTTGTTCTAAACTAAGATGTTCAGTCTCCATAAAATTTTATATTTTCTTAAATCCTAAATCATAAATCATAAATCATTGTCTAAATGTAGAATCTTTTTATTAAAGGATTCAACCTGGTAATTATCTCATAAGCTGAAGTATCTGCTAAACTCGCCATCTCGTCGGCGCTCATGACAGCTTCATTTTGTTCGCCGATAAGAATAACTTCATCGCCCACTTTAGCTTCGGGAATATCGGTCAGGTCAACCACAATCATATCCATGGACACGCGGCCCAAGACGCGGGCGCGATGTCCTGCTACCAAAACTTTGCCGATACTGGACAAACTGCGGTCATAGCCATGCCAATAGCCCACCGGCAAAATTCCCAAAACTGTCGGACGCTCTAATAATTCCGTAAAATCATAACCAACGCGGCTGCCGGCCGGCACCTGTTTTATTTCCGCCACCACAGTTTTCCAGGTTAAAATTGGTTGCAGTTCGAACTTATCCGAATAGGCATATTTGACTTCTTGCGATGGCCATAAGCCATAAAGACCAATGCCGATTCTGACCATATCAAATTGCGCTTCGCCAAAAACAATCGTGCCGGAAGTGGCCGAGGCATGTCTGATTGGCTTTAAACCTCGCCTCTCCATAGCTTCTAAAACGGAAGAGAACTTAGCCATTTGCGCTTTTGTGCCTTGTGGGAAAGCCGGGTTTTTAGCGCCGGCAAAGTGCGTATAGACTCCTTCTATAATTACCTGCGGTAAATTTTTCTCTAAATAATTCAAAACCTCTTCCACATCTTTCGGGAAAAAACCTTGACGGCACATGCCCGTATCAAATTTTAAATGAATTTTTAAATTATCAGCAGGCGCTTGGCTTAAACTTTTCAGAGCGTCAAAACTGGAAACTGTCAGGCTGATATTATTATCAACCGCCTCTTTAATCATCTCCGGCAGAGTATAACCCAAAACTAACATTGGCTTGGTCAAGCCGTTAGCGCGCAATTTTAGAGCTTCCAAAATTGAATCTAAACCCAGCCAATCAGCGCCCAATTCTTCCAGCTTAGTAGCATAATCAATAAAACCATGGCCATAAGCATTTGATTTGCAAACCGCCATCAGCATAGCCCGAGGCGCAATTTGCCGAAAGGTTTGATAATTATGTTGTAATCGGTCCTGATCAACTTCAATCCAAGTTCTCAGGCCGTTAACTGGTTTATCCATGGTGAGTAAAATACCAATAATCTTTAAGACAACCGATCAGCGAATATTCTTCTTTAGTGACAAAATCACTAATATCCGTCAGAGTAATCGGCGCCGGCGCATCGGCGATGGTATAGGTGGCTAACAATTTATGAGGCGTCACAACCGATTTATCTTTTAACCAAATTTTCAATTTAGCTTGTTCATCTTTTGGCAAATCTCGGCCGTCATTAATTACTACCGCCACGCTCGTTTCTTGGGGCTCGTCCGCCACCTCAAAACCGACAGCCTGAATTTTCTTTTCCAAATCAACGGCAAATTTTTTTTCCAAAAAATTATTGCGAGAAGCTATGATTATCGCCTTCATACTTTATTATTTGGCCTTCTTCAATTTAATATTCAATTCATCCAACTGCGCCTCATCAACCACTGACGGACTATCCATTAATAAGTCGCGGCCTTGACCATCTTTAGGGAAGGCATAAATATCGCGGATGGAGTCCCAATCATTCAACACCAAAAGCAAACGATCAATGCCCGGCGCATTGCCGGCGTGGGGCGGGGCGCCATATTGAAAAGCGTTAATCATGGCGCCAAAGCGCTTATCAACTTCCGCCTGGTCATAACCGGCAATGGCAAAAGCCTTATACATAATTTCCGGACTATAATTGCGTTCAGCGCCGGAAGAAATTTCAAAGCCGTTTAAAACCAAGTCATATTGATGAGCTAAAATATCCAAAGGCTTTTTATTGTTCAAAGCCTCCAAACCACCCTGGGGCATGGAAAAAGGATTGTGGCCAAAATCAATGGTTTTGCCTTGTTTGAAGGCCAAGCTGTCGTCTTTGACTTCTTCAAACATCGGATAATCAACAATCCAGCACCAAGCGGCCTGAGTATTGTCTTTTAAATTCAAGCGTTTAGCCAAATCTTCGCGCACCGCGCCCAAGGCCGGACAAACTTTAGTCCAATCACCGGCGCCAAAGAAAACAATGTCGCCGTCTTTGGCCCCGCAAGCCTTGGCTACGCCGGCCAAAACTTCTTCTTTAATAAACTTGGTTAAGCTCGATTTATAAGTCTGACCTTCAATCGTAAAGTAAGCTAAACCGCCCAAACCCCTGGCTTTGGCCAAGGCTTCAATTTCATCAATAACTTTTCTGGACAAATCTTTGGCGGAAGCGGCCAAGGCATGAATGACGCCGCCGGTAGCCAGTACTTGTTCAAAAATACTAAAACCGCAACCGACCAACAAGTCGCTTACCGGCACAATTTTTAAATCATAGCGCAAATCCGGCTTATCAGTACCATAAGTCGTCATGGCTTCACGCCAAGGAATTCTTACAAAATTTTTATTTTTATCCAAATTAATTAATTTTTTCTGACTGAATTTAGTGGTCAAATCTTTCATGAGCGGTTCCATGATAGCAAAAACATCGTCTTGGCCGGCAAAACTCATCTCCATATCCAATTGATAAAATTCGCCATAATGGCGGTCAACGCGGACATCCTCATCGCGAAAACAAGGCGCCACTTGAAAATATTTATCCACGCCGCCCACCATCAAAAGCTGTTTGAATTGCTGGGGCGCTTGTGGCAAGGCGTAAAACTTGCCCGGATGCAAGCGCGACGGAATTAAAAAGTCGCGCGCGCCCTCGGGCGAAGAGTTGGCCAGAATCGGCGTTTGAATTTCCCGAAAACCTTGCTTGTGAAAATAATCTCGGATATAGGCAATCAATTTATCTTTGGCTGTCAACATGGCTTGCAGTTTCGGCCGGCGCAAATCCAAAAAGCGATATTTTAAGCGCAAAGCCTCCCCGGCTTCGCCCAGTTTGTCTTCGTTGTTAATTTGAAACGGCAATTCTTTGGCGCGCGACAAAACTTCCAGCGATTCCGCTTTAACTTCAATCTCGCCGCTGGGCATAGTTTGGTTAACCATTTTATCCGGTCGAGCCACAACTTCGCCATCAATTTTAATCACCCACTCATGGCGCAATTTGGCCGAGTCAGGCAAAACCGCCGGATCAAAAGTAAGCTGAGTCAGGCCATAAGCGTCTCGCAAATCAATGAATAGCAAGCCTCCCAAATTGCGGTAAGAATCAACCCAGCCAGCCAACGTAATTTTTTGGCCAATATTAGCCTTATTTAATTCACCACAAGTATGCGTCCTCATCATAAAAAATATTTAATGTTTAATTAAATTCAGTTTAATTTTACCATCTTTTGCTTGTTTCTTTCAATATTGACACCCGGTCGGTCTAACCAGCATAATTAAAACAGAACCTTTAACTAATTCAAAAACAAGCCGGGGGAAAAATGCACAATGGAAAAATTTTTAAGTGCGCGCTTAACACTGATTTCAAAAATGGCTTTACCAGCAACAAAAAAGAAATCAGCGTTGAGATGCCGAAAAACGCCAAAATTTTAGAAAGAAGTTTTAGCCCTGACGGCCAAAACTTTCTCGCTCTCTTCAACCCTCAAGGTAATGCAGCCTTGGAACAAAGACCATTTTGTCTGGTCAAAGTAGTTAATAATTTAACTATCAATTCAGACATGGACGACAGAGATGCCTTAGCAACCATTTACAACAATGACGGCATCTTTGTTCTCTTTGCAATAAAAAGATAAAAATAAAACAGTCCCCTGGATCTTGGGACTGTTTTTAATTTTTTATTCAACGATTTGCGGCATTAATCTATCAATATATCTAATTAAATCTTTAGCTTCGCTGGCTTTTAATTTTAAATTTTTCAAAACTTCCACAAAATCCTGCTGGCAACATAAATTTAATTTAGCAAAAACGTTTGGCGGACAGCGCTTGATTAGTTGCGACGAAGCTAAACCTGATAAATTCAAAAATTTCCAAGCGGCCAAACGAGCGATTGTTTGGTAGTACAGCGGACCGGCCTCAATGGCATTAAGCCAATAAATAAATTGAGCCAACAGCAAAAAAGATTTTTTGTCGCTCACGCCCGGCTTAATCATTTTTTTATACAGAGCCAAAACATAATTACCGGCGCTGACTTTGTCCCAATTGTTTTTTAAATTCTGAGCGGCCGATAAATTGTCGGCGGCGCCGGCATAGTCTGCGCCGCGCCCGATTATTACCATTAAATCCACCAAATTAAACGGCTCCAGATGACCAGCCAGCTTGGACGACAATTTGGCTGCGCCGCGCGCCGTTAACTCCAATTTGCCTTTATCCCAGCTATAAACAATAACGCGCGAGTCAGACTCGGCGCATAATTGACGATCTAAGACAATGGCTTTGGTGCGATAGGTCGCTTCCATATCACATTTTATGCGAATCAAAATAAGCTTCTAAAATCAGCATGGCGGCGACGGCGTCTTGGTCGGCCGTCCCCTTTTGCGCGCGCTTAGTTCCGGTTTGCCGGCGCAAATTATCAGCCAATTTACTGGTTAATCGCTCATCAATTAATTCAATCGGTTGTTTTATTTTTTTGCCCAGCTCGTCCACGAACGCTTGCCAATGTTTGGCTTCGCCTCCCTGCTGGCCGGACAAGCTTAAAGGGTTGCCAATCACGACCGTATCAATTGCCTCCTGTTTAATTAATTTAACCACCTCAGCCAAAGTCTTAACCACCTTAAAGGGCACGGCGGTTTGGGTAAAATCGTCGCCTAAGGCCAAGCCAATTTTGGACTTGCCCCAATCAATGCCCAAACACATTTTTGGAGTTTTCTTTTTCATATTTATAATCTGGTCAAAATTTCATGGCCAGTTTCCGTTACCAAAATCGTATCTTCAAACTGCGCTGATAGGGATTTGTCGGCAGTGATAAAAGTAAAGCCGTCGGGCGAATCGGCAATCGGCCAATCCCCCAAGTTAACCATCGGCTCCAAGGCCAGCACCATGCCGGCTTGCAGCTTAACATTAGGCAAACCGCTTTCTTTAATAGCGTAATGCGGAATCTGTGGATCCTCATGAACGTCCAAGCCAACCCCGTGACCAACCAAATCACGCACCACCGACATGCCATTAGCTTCCACATAATTCTGGATAGCCACGCCGATGTGATTTAAAGTATTACCCGGTTTGACTTGGTCAATGGCCAAGTCTAAGGCTGCTTGCGTAACTTTCAGCAACTTAGCGGCCTCAGGACTGATTTTGCCCACAGCGACGGTTCTGGCCATATCACTATAATAACCATTTAACTCCAAACCGGCATCAATACCAATAATATCGCCTTCCTTCAAAATTCGTCCCGGCAAAGCCGGTCCATGAACAATTTCTTCATTAATTGAAGTGCACAAAGCTGAGGGAAAAGGTTTGGCGCCATGATGAGTTTTATAATTTTTGAAAGCCGGGCGACCGCCGGTTTTGGCCATTAATTTACAAGCCACATCTTCCAAGTCGGCTGTGGACACACCGGGCTTAACCAATTTTTCCAACTCAACAAAAATCAGAGCCAAAGCTTTACAGCTGGCTTTTATGCCTTCAATTTGTTCAGGGGTTTTAATAAAGTTGGACATAAGCTCCGTCATTCCTGCGAAAGCAGGAATTTATGTTTTGATATTCGCCAGATTCCTGCTTTCGCAGGAATGACGATAAAAAATTATTTGATTTTATCAATGGCTTTAAAAATATCCTGTCGGACTTTAGCAATGCTCTGTTCGCCATTGATGCTGATTAATCTTTTTTGTTTTTTGCCGTAAGCCAAAAGCGGATCGGCGCTGTCTTTATAATCAGCCAAACGCTTGCGCACCACCGCCGGTTTGTCATCTTCACGAATCGACAGCTTGTGGCCGCAAACGTCGCACAAACCGCCTTTTTTTGGCGGGTTATAAACCAAGTGATAAGAGGCGCCGCAATTATTACAAACTCGGCGGCCGCTAATGCGGTTGACAACCTCGCGATCGCTTACCTTAACCTCAATCAGCCATGGGGTGTACTTATCTTGAATCAGCTTCAGCAAATCGTCAAGTTGTTTGGCATCGCGCGGATAACCGTCCAAAATAAAACCTTTGGCCGCGTCGCGCTTTCTCAGGCGACCGGCAATAATCTGGTGAATTAATTTATCGGGCACCAATTGGCCGTGTTTAACATAACGGCGAGCCTTTAACCCCAAGGGGCTTTTAATCGACTCTTCATAACGCAATAGCTCGCCGGTGGAAATTACCGGCAAGCCCAATTTCTTGCCTAAAAAATTTGACTGTGTGCCTTTGCCCGAACCTGGGGGGCCAAAGAAGATATAAATCAAATATGCTTGTTTCATAATGTTTAAACTGGTAAATGAATATTAGTATTAGTGGTTGGTTTATCTTGACTTTCGCTTCTGGTAGCGCCGGGACGCTCGGCCGTGGGCGAAACCTTGGCGCCTTGGTTGTAGTTGCCGGCCAGACCGGAGCTGTATGGTTTGTTTTCGCCAAACTTGGCTTCGTCTCTAATCCTGTCAAAAGTCGTTAGACGAACATTTTTCAAACGCTGTTCCTCGCTCATACCGGTCTCCGGCTTATGAGTTAAAAGCTGGCTTTTAATCCTCTGACGATAACGCAAGGGATCTTTACGCAATCTCATTTTGTCGATCAGCTGGCGATTGCTTACTTGTTTATTCAGCATGCCTTCTTGCTTAAGCAT